>JAZLIP010000001.1:0-9017 GCA_045617445.1 Lachnospiraceae bacterium
AAACTTGCTGCTGTTTGGTCTCTGACCAGTAAAAAAGTCTTCTCCTCGCATGGAAGAGAAGACTCGTCCAAACAACACTATGCAAATGTAAGAATATCATCAAAGCCGGTAACTTCAAATATTTCCATAATCTCCGGTTTAACACCTGTAAGTACCATATCACCCTGCTTGTTCATGATTTTCTGTGCTGAAAGCAAAACTCTAAGTCCTGCGGAAGAAATATAATCAAGTTCCGAAAAATCAAATGTCAAGCTTGACACACCATTAATTGATGCTTTAATTTCCTCTTCTAATGAAGGAGCCGTAGTAGTATCAATTCTTCCTTCAACAGCCATTGTCAACTTAGAACCTTCCTGATTTTTATTGATTGTCATACCTTCTTATCTCCTTTACATTAAAATAATTAAAATAATTAATATATATTACTAATCTGCCATCAAAGAAATTCATTAACCGCTTCAATGACATCATAATAATCTTTCTTAACAGTTTCAAACATTGCAGAAACATCACCCGTCGGATTCAACCCCCGCAATTCCTCGCACAAAACATCCGAACTTTTATGCAAATTATTCAACCCAAGATTAAGTGCAATCCCTTTAAGATTATGTGCACATCTAAATGCGGTTTCATAATCCTTATCCGAAAGTGCCGTGGCAAGATTGCCAAAATCACCTGTGGAGTCAAACTTTCCAAGAAACTTGACTACTCTTTCTTCTTTACTCAATCGCGCAATTACCTCATCGTAATTACCGCCAACCTTCTCATACAGTCTAGATAAATCCATCAGACGCCTCCATGTTTCAGACATATAACGCATAAATTATATCACATATATCAGTGGTTGTCACACTGGTTTCAAAAATTTCCACACGATATTTGCAACTAGTTTCCGGTGTAAAGATTATAATATTTTCCCTTTACAGCAAGCAAATCCTCATGATTTCCGCGTTCAATTATACGTCCCTTTTCAAGAACCATAATGCAATCGCTGTTTTTAATTGTAGAAAGCCGATGTGCAATAACAAACGTTGTACGTCCTTTCATAAGTTTGTCCATTCCCGCCTGTATCAGTTTCTCGGTTCGTGTATCAATCGAGCTTGTTGCCTCATCCAAAATCAATACCGGCGGATCGGCGATTGCCGCACGTGCAATTGCAATAAGCTGTCGCTGTCCCTGACTCAGTGAACCGCCATCAGCACTTATTATAGTTTCATACCCCTTTGGCAATCTTCTGATAAATCCATGCGCATTGGCAAGTTTGGCAGCCGCAATCACCTCTTCATCAGTCGCATCAAGACGTCCGTATAATATATTTTCTTTGATTGTGCCTGTAAACAAATGTGTATCCTGCAATACAATACCAAGAGATCTTCGCAAATCATCTTTCTTAATCTTGTTTATATTTATTCCATCATATCTGATTTTTCCATCCTGAATATCATAAAATCGATTAATAAGATTCGTAATTGTCGTCTTTCCCGCACCGGTTGAACCCACAAAAGCAATTTTCATACCCGGAGTAGCCGAAATATCAACATTATGAAGCACAATCTTATCATCATTATATCCAAAATCAACATCATCAAAGACCACATCACCTTTAAGTTCAACGTAGGTTGTTGTTCCGTCCGCCTTGTGAAAATGTTTCCATGCCCATAAAGAAGTTCTTTCATTAACTTCCATAAGTTCACCGTTTACATCCTTTTTCACGTTAACAAGTGTTACGTAACCATCATCCGTTTCAGGTTTTTCATCCATTAACGCAAACACTCTCTCAGCACCGGCGAGTGCCATTACAATAGTATTAAACTGCTGACTTACCTGCGTAATCGGCATGTTGAAATTCTTGTTATAGGTCAGAAAACTTGCAAGTGCGCCAAGTGTCAACCCTGAAACATTACCAATAGCAAAAATCCCTCCAATAATTGCAATTAAAACATAACTGACATTTCCAAGTTGTGAATTAATAGGTCCCAAGATATTTACGAATCTGTTCGCATTATACGCACTGTCATAAAGCGTCTCATTAAGTTCGCAGAATTTTTCATATGATTCATCCTCATGGCAAAATACCTTAACCACCTTCTGACCTTCCATCATCTCCTCAATATAACCGTTAAGCTTACCTATGTTTTTCTGCTGTTTAACGAAATACGTACCACTCTTACCGGCAATATTTTTGGAGATAAACAACATAATAAATACCATTACCAGATTAATCAACGTAAGCGGAACACTAAGTATAATCATACTTACCAAAATACTGACAATAGTTATCGTTGAATTAAGCAATTGCGGCATAGTCTGTGAAATAACCTGACGAAGTGTATCAACATCATTGGTGTATACAGACATAATATCGCCATGCGAATGTGTATCAAAATATTTAATCGGAAGTCTCTCCATTTTATTGAACAATTCAACACGAATTTTACGTAATGCACCCTGACATACATAAATCATAATTTTGTTTTGCATAAAAGTGCAGACAATTCCGACGGCATATATAGCTGCCATCTTTAAAATCGCATGCAAAAGTCCCGAAAAATCAGGATTCGCAGCACCTATCATCGGCAAAATGTAACCATCCACAAGTGTTTTAAGAAACATAGTTCCGCGAACCTGACACAAAACTGAGCCAATAATCCCAAGTACAACAAGTGACATCAATAATTTATGCTCGCCATAGCAAACTTTAAACAATCTGGCCAATATTTCCCCCGGATTATCAAGTTTGGGTTTTGGACCCATAGCAGCTGCCGCACGTCGCCCCATCTTTATTTCTTTAACATTACTATCAGCCATTAATTCATACCTCCAACCGCATCAAAATCTTTGTCGCCACCGGTCTGACTCTCATACACATCTCTGTAAATATCATTGCTTTCAATTAATTCCTCATGCTTTCCGACAGCATCAATCTTACCGTCATTCATGACAATAATTCTGTCTGCATCCTGAATACTTGAAATACGCTGTGCAATAATGATTTTTGTAACATCGGGAATTTCCTCATAAAATGCTTTGCGGATTTTGGCATCCGTCGCAGTATCTACCGCACTGGTACTGTCATCCAATATAAGAATTTTAGGATTTTTTATCAACGCTCTTGCAATACAAAGTCTCTGCTTCTGTCCACCGGATAAATTGGTACCGCCCTGTTCCACCCGGGTTTCATACCTATCAGGCATGGTTTCAATAAATTCATCCGCACATGCAAGAGCACATGCTCTCTTACATTCTTCCTCCGTTGCCTCCTTATTACCCCAGCGAAGATTGTCAAGGATCGTACCGCTGAAAAGGACATTTTTCTGCAGCACAACAGCGACCATATTTCTCAATACATCAAGGTCATATTCTCTAACATCTTTTCCGCCTACCGAAACTTTTCCTGATGTAACGTCATAAAGACGGCATATAAGGTTAACGAGAGAAGTTTTTCCGCTACCTGTTCCACCGATAATACCGATTGTTTCACCCGATTTTATCTTAAGACAAATATCTTCAAGAACCGGATCCTCCGACTCGGTATAATAAGAAAAACAGACATTCTCAAAGTTAATCGAACCATCGTGAATTTCCATTACGGGGTTTTCGGGATTTGTTATTGTTGCTTTCTCATCCATCACCTCCGTAATACGTTCAGCACTGGCAATGCTCATTGAAAGCATTACAAAAATCATAGAAAGCATCATCAAATTCATAAGAATATTCATGCAATAAGTAAGGAGCGCCATAAGTTCACCTGTAGTAAGTTCGCTTCCCACAACCATCTTTGCTCCGATATAACTAATCAAAAGTATGCATGTATAAACCGCAATCTGCATACACGGTGCGTTAAGGACAACCTTTCCTTCCGCACTTACAAACAATTTATATATATTTTCGCATGCTTTGTACATACGTGACTGTTCATATTCCTCCCTTACGTAAGCTTTAACAACACGAATACCGCTCACATTTTCCTGAACGGTTGCATTCAAATCATCATATTTCCTGAATACCTCTCTAAAATTTTTCATCGCCGAAAGCATAATCAATGCAATTACAAAACCAAGCACGATTACCGCAACAAGATATATAGATGCAATTCGAGGTGAAATAAAGAAAGCCGCAAGCATTGCAAACAGCAATGAAAAAGGAGCCCTAAAGCTCATTCTTATAATCATCTGAAAAGCATTCTGAACATTTGTTACATCAGTCGTAAGACGAGTCACAAGCCCCGCCGTGGAAAATTTATCTATATTTGCAAAAGAAAATTTCTGGATATTTTTATACATTGCCTTACGAAGATTTTTCGCAAATCCCGTAGATGCCTTAGCCGCGAAAACGCCTCCGAGCAAACCGCTTAGAAGACCAAAAAGCGCGCAAAGAATCATCAGCAACCCGATTTTAAAAATATATTCAATATTTCCTCCGCCCGCTTCGACGCCATTATCCACCAGCATTCCCATAAGCTTTGGTGTAATTGTTTCCGCAATTACTTCAAAAATCATAAAAAGCGGTGTCCACAATGCATAAACTTTATATTCCTTAATCTCACCTGCTAATCTTTTTAACATAACACTCTCCTGTTCTCCACAAACTTCAAACATAAAAATTATAGCCCTTTTTTATTATTAGTCAATTCTAAAAAAACAGTTCTGTTCGATAACATTTAATAATGTACATTTTCATTGACAAACATATATCTATTTACTATATTGAATTAGGTATTAATTATCTACTACGAATGTTATTGCAGTATGCAATTTAAGGAGGTGGTTTTTATGGATAAGATTTCAACAAATAATACATCTGATGTTCCTTTGCAATCGTACATAAAAATCACTTATAAAGGGGATTACTGCAATGTCTTTAGAATTACTCCGTAAATTAATTGAAAATAAGCAGTACACTTCTCTGCGTCAAGAGCTTGTCGAATGGAACAACGCCGACATAGCTGCAATTCTGGAAGAACTTGACCATGAGGATTTAATAAAAATATTTAGAATTCTGCCCAAATCCAAAGCGGCAGATGTTTTTGCATACCTTTCTATCGAAACAGAACAGTCCATAATTACTTCCCTTACAGACCGGGAAGCCGCAAACATCATAAACAACCTTATGGCCGATGATGCAACCGACCTTATGGAAGAAATGCCTGCAGGTGTAGTCAAGAAGCTTCTTGCCAATGCCACCTCGGAAACGCGGCGTGACATTAACCATCTTCTGCGTTACCCCGAAGATTCTGCCGGAAGTATTATGACAGTGGAATTTGTTGATCTTAAAGTTGATCTTACAGTAGAAAAAGCAATTGAACGAATCAGAAAAACCGGTATAGATAAGGAAACAATCAATAACTGTTACGTTCTCGATAATGAGCGGCATCTTATCGGTACAGTCTCCTTAAGGCATTTGCTTCTCAGGAATGATTCTGACGTTGTCGGCGACTTCATGAACGATAACATAATCTCCGTCAACACATTAACTGACCAGGAAGAGGTGGCGAATCTCTTCTTCAAATATGACTTCACAACCATGCCCGTTGTTGATAATGAAAATCGTCTTGTCGGAATAATTACCATCGATGATGTTGTTGACATTATGCAAGAGGAAACGACAGAGGATATCGAAAAGATGGCCGCTATTCTTCCGACCGACAAACCATACATGCGAACCGGAGTTTTTGAAACCTACAAAAAACGAATTCCATGGTTACTGCTTCTCATGATTTCAGCTACCGTTACCGGCAAAATCATAACCCACTACGAAGAAGCGCTCGGAACATACATCGTCCTTACGTCTTTTATTCCTATGCTTATGGATACCGGCGGTAATGCAGGGGGACAGGCATCTGTTACAATCATTCGTGGTTTATCACTTAACGATATACTCTTTAAAGATATGTTCAAAGTCATTTGGAAAGAAATCCGTGTTGCCATATTTTGCGGAATAACCCTATCCGCCGCAAATTTTGTTAAAGTACTTCTCATTGACCATGTGACTGTTTCTGTAGCAATTGTTGTTTGCCTGACACTGTTGCTTGCTGTGATTTTTGCCAAGCTTGTAGGCTGTACCCTTCCGATGTTTGCACAAAAGCTCGGATTTGACCCTGCGGTAATGGCAAGTCCTTTCATCACAACAATAGTGGATGCGTTATCTTTGGCAATATACTTTAATATTGCAACCAAGCTTCTAAATCTGTAAACCTATATAACTGTAGAGGAAAACATTCATGCTGGACAGAAATGATATGCTTGAATTAACAAGAAGAATGACATTAAGCAGAACATGCTTTTCGCGAGTTGCCGGTTGCTATTTTGATGAAAATGGTGAAATTGACGGCAGCTTCAATACGCATTTTCTGAAGTTATCTCCCAAAGATCAAACACTTAATTTAAAAATAGCCAAAACAATTCCTTTTTCCGATACCAATATTTGCCTTAAAGATTATTCCTACGGAAATTTCAATTCACGGCAAAATGAAATACAAAAGATGTTGTTTGAGATGTTAAATACCGATTTAAAAAACGATGCTCTTATGGAAATATTTTACGAAATCGCAGCTGACTGTTATTGCATTCATGATGCATACGGTGTGTTTGTTTACCACGGAATATATGATATCCCAAACAAAAATCGTAATAGCGAATGGCTGGGAGATTCAGATGAAATATACAATTTTATGATTGTCGCATTTTGTCCCGTCAATGATGATTATGAACCGCAAATTCCCGAATGTGGTTTCATGTATCCCGCATTTATAAACAGGAGTTCAGACACTTCCAAAATTCTCATATACGAAGCAAATCCCAACAATCCTCACTTAGAATTAACGCAAGGATTATTGGGATTAAATATCAAATGACACATTAAAGACTCGCTCGTTTCCAACATTTCAAACATTATTCTTTTCTGAATCCGGCACGTTTTCTTAATGTCGTATCCAAAATCTTCTTTCGGATACGAAGATTATTGGGCGTAATTTCGAGAAGCTCATCCGCATCAATAAACTCAAGTGCCTGTTCCAAGGATAAAATTCTCGGCGGAGTAAGGCGTAGCGCCTCATCCGAACCCGATGCTCTTGTATTGGTAAGCTGTTTCTTCTTACACACATTTATTTCTACATCTTCAGGTTTACCGTTCTGACCTATTACCATTCCGGAATAAACCTTCTCACCCGGTCCGATAAACAGCGTTCCTCTCTCCTGAGCATTAAACAAACCGTAAGTAATTGATTCACCTGTTTCAAAAGCAATCAACGAACCTTGTTTTCTGTACTGAATATCTCCCTTATAAGGAGCATATTCATCAAAAATCGTATTGATTATTCCATTTCCCTTAGTATCCGTCATAAACTCACCACGATATCCGATAAGTCCCCTGGCAGGAATTGAAAACTCAAGTCTTGTATATCCTCCGGAAATCGGAGACATATTCTGAAGTTCACCCTTACGCTGTCCAAGCTTTTCGATAACTACACCAGTAAATTCATCCGGAACATCAATATAAGCAAGTTCCATAGGTTCAGTCTTACGACCTTTGGAATCTTCTTTATAAAGCACCTCAGCTTTACTTACAGCAAACTCATAGCCTTCACGTCTCATATTTTCAATAAGAACAGAAAGATGCAATTCGCCACGTCCCGAAACCTTGAATCTTTCAGTTGAATCTGTTTCTTCGACACGAAGTGAAACATCCGTATTAAGTTCACGGAACAACCGCTCTCTAAGATGTCTTGAAGTAACAAATTTTCCTTCCTGACCTGCAAGCGGAGAATCATTCACGCAAAAATCCATTGAAATTGTAGGTTCGGATATTTTCTGGAACGGAATCGGCACCGGATTTTCAACCGAACAAATTGTATCTCCGATATGAATGTCCGCAATACCGGACACTGCCACAATAGAGCCTACCATTGCTTCTTTAACGTTTACCTTACTCAAACCATCGTATTCATAAAGTGCCGAAACTTTGACTTTTCTCTTTTTATCAGGTTCGTAAGCATTAACTATTGCAACTTCCTGATTAATACCTATTGTACCGTTAGAAACCTTACCAACCCCGATACGTCCCACATATTCGTTGTAATCAATCGTACTGATTAACACCTGTGTTCCTGCCTCCATATCACCTTCAGGCGCAGGAATATATTCAACAATAGCTTCAAACAAAGCTTCCATTGTATTGCCTACTTCATCCGGGCTCAAACCTGACTGACCATTCTTGGCCGAAGCATATATAAAAGGACAATCAAGCTGTTTATCATCCGCATCAAGATCCATAAACAGTTCCAATACTTCATCAACAACCTCTTCGCATCTCGCCTCAGGTCTGTCAATCTTATTAACACAGACAATTACCGGCAATTTCAATGCAAGTGCTTTCTTAAGTACAAATTTAGTCTGTGGCATCGTTCCTTCGAAGGCATCCACAACCAGAATCGCACCATCCACCATTTTAAGCACACGTTCAACCTCGCCGCCAAAATCAGCATGTCCCGGAGTATCTATAATATTGATTTTTGTATTTTTATAAGTTACTGCCGTATTTTTCGAAAGAATCGTAATTCCTCGTTCTCTTTCGATATCATTAGAGTCCATAACACGTTCTGCAACTTCCTGATTATCTCTAAACACTCCGCTTTGTTTAAGGAGTTCATCTACCAACGTAGTTTTACCATGATCTACATGGGCAATAATTGCAATGTTACGTATATCTTCTCTTTTGCTAACCATTCTCTTATCCTCTCCACCTATTTCTTGCAAAACAGGTACTCCTACAGTTTTACACAGCGTTAAGCATTATAGCACAAAACTATCGCAGATAAAATATTTCTGTCACAGTTACTTTCAAAATGTAATATATGAACATCTAACCTGCCTATATGTAAATATATTTTGTAAATAATTGGTAACTATTCAGAGCCATGCAAAACTGCTCAAAATATTTTGCTTGCAAAGAATATTATGAGCAGTTTTGTATGGCGAAGTAACAACATGAGCAAAAGAAAAGCCTTGAAAAGGCGATTT
>JAZLIP010000002.1:0-17711 GCA_045617445.1 Lachnospiraceae bacterium
CTTCTTCAAATTCACCAGCAGCCATTCTGTGAAACAAATCCATGTTTTCTGCGACGCTTCTGTCGCGAAATGGCGAATTTACACCAGGTGTTTTTAAGGTGCCACGCCCTTGCTTTATCTCTTCATAGCTTTGGTCATCAACATAGGCAAGTCCTTTTTCAATCAACTCTTTACTCATAAATATTTCCTTTCTTTTTAAAATATGCTATCAAACATCTAAATCACATTCGTTTACCGTTCGGTTACCAAACAGCAAAGTTACCGTTCAGTCCCTAACCGATAACAACACATTCCACATATAATGATAACGTGAAAATACAATTTTTACAATTTACATTTTGGGCAAACATATTAACTTTTAATTAAATATAATTAGCAAAATTGTCTCTGCGCTATGCCTGCTGCTTACGCGTAATCGGTCTAACCTGCCATTTCCCGCTGAAATAGTAAATCCAGGTTATTGTAAATCCAACTCCAAATCCAAACAATCCGTTCCACCATATTATCTGATACCCAAGAAACGGGCTATATCTGAAAATATACGTTACAACAACCCTGACTCCCAAAGCGCATGTGGCAACAAGCATTGGGAATCCGCTGTGTTCCATTCCTTGATACACGCCAAAAAGAGGAATATAGGTCGACAAAACTATATTTATAAGCGCTACCGTTCTTATATGCGGTATGCAATATTTAACAGCTTCCTCGCCAAGCCCGAACAAACCGGCTATACCATCTGCAAACATCCAGATTAATGCCGAAATCACAAGAGTAACCGCAAGGGAAATCACAATTGTCTGTTTGGCACCTTTCTTAACCCTGTCAAGTTTTCCGGCTCCTATATTCTGCCCCGTATACGTTGCAAGTGTTGTCTGAAGCGCATTACAAGGCAAGTTAATATACTGTTCAATTCTCTGACCAACCGTAAACGATGCCGTCATTACCTTTCCGAACTCATTTACTGCCCTCTGAATAAAAGTCAAACCGATTGAAACTATTATAAGTTGCAACGAAATAGGCATTCCGATTCGTACTGTCTTCGCAACGCATTTAGCATTCCACTTATAATCCGTCAACGCAAAAACAAATATCGGATATTTGCGCCTCATATAGATGTATGCTGCAATAAGCGAACCAAACTGCGCAATATCGGTAGCAAGTGCCGCTCCAAAAACTCCCCATTTGAACACAGCAACAAACAGCAAATCAAGTGCCACGTTAGCAAGTGAAGATATTAACAGGAAGTACAATGTAGCCGAACTGTCTCCAACTGCTCGGAGTATTGAAGAAAAAATGTTATAGCCATATTGAAAGATAAGTCCTATTGAATAAACAATAAAATACTGCACCGTAAGTTCCAATATTTCTTCCGGAACAGCAATAAAATATTTAAAAACCGGTCTTGCCAAAACAATCCCGAGTACTGCCGAAACAATACCAAGAATCATCAAAAATAAAATGCCGGTTGATGCATTCTTTCTAACATTATTTTCATCTTTGGCTCCAAAATGCTGTGCAATCACAACACCGTTTCCCGAAGAAAAACCAATTGCAATTGCAAGAAAAAAGAATGTAAGCGTTCCTGTTGTGCCAACCGCCGACAATGCCTCCTCACCAACAAACTGTCCTACAATTATAGTGTCCACTGTATTGTACAGTTGTTGCAGTAACGAACCAAGCAAAACAGGAAATGCAAATCTCACTATATGTTTCCAGGGCGTACCCTCTGTCATCGTTTTACTAACGTTAATCATACTTTACCTCCAAATAATTTCGAATCCAACCATCCAACATACAATATAAAAAGACCGGAGAAATCCTCCAATCTTTCCATAGTAACAATCATTCCAAATTACCATTCCAAATTATTGTAAAACCACGAAGTCAAGCGTGTTTCGAAGTTTCCATGTAAACAAATCCTCAACAAGCATAATCAATATTGGAGCCTGTAAGAAGCGATGCCTGTTTTGATTTCTGATCTTTGCCGTAAGGATTTTCTTCCGAATACTTGATGCTGGTAGATGTTGTTCCGCCTGAAACATAACTTCTTCCACATTCGGGGCACACAGCAACCGTAAGTTTTACAGCAGCAGAAACAACCTGTCCGTTCTTTCTCGCCGCCTTCTCATAAGCATTTGCAACATGCTCCTGTTCATGTGCCATTACCTTGGCAGCTGACTGTCCGGGTGAAATATGCGCCGCTGATTTAAAAGAAACCATTTCATCGGAACCATCCTGATATTTACGATTCTTACAAGTCTCACACTCTGCCGGCGAGCTTTTCTTTCCCGGTTCAACAACCGTCGACTCACCCGGATTCACAACGGCCTTGTTTTTCTCGGCACCGGCCGCGCCGACTCCATATCCATACATTGCCATACCGGCATTCCCATATCCAAATGACAACGCACCAATCATAACTACCACCTCTTTCCGAGACCCGGTTAGTTACTGTTTAGGGCTAAACAGCAACACTCTCCCATATACTAAATGACACCTCGCCTAATATATGCTAAAGATTTCCTATATATGAATTGAGAAGTTCCTTGACCTTGTCAACGCTTTCGTAATATTCCGGAATAGGCTCACCGCCTGCTTCCTCACACAAATCCTCATACATTTTATTATATGTTGCAAACATATCATCAAGATACTCAGGATTTTTTCTGACATTCGAAACCAGGTCACAAAACGAAGTACCCACTATTGTAACAGTTAAAACAACCGAAACAAGTAACCCTATCATTGAAAAAATCGCACCGTTTCTTGCTTTAACAGTCATTTTCTCATCCCCACCTTTTGAAAGAATTGCACAAACGAAACCAATTCCGCCTACAATTCCCATGCAAGGAAGGCAACACGTCAAACCAACCAAAGAAAGTACCCCAAAAATGAGGGCACAATTTTCCAAGTGTCCCTTCGACGCTTGTTTATTAATTACAACATCCTCTTCCATTACAACTCCACACAAAATTCATTCTGTAAACTCATTCATCGCAAAATGTTCACAAGTCTTGCTATTATATTAGCACACTTTTCTATGTAATTCAAAGTGCAGTTCCGGCATTTAATTCCCTAAGAGCCAAAGCCACCCCGCCTAAAATCCCCTGATTTCCATCAAGACTTGAGGGCACAATATAATTATCAATATCAGCAATTTCTTTGGTATTTATATAACCTGCCAGCAACTTAACTGTTTTTTTTCGAATAAGCGGAAAAAGCTGTTCCTGATGCATTACGCCACCGCCCAAAACTATTTTTTTAGGAACAAGTATTAAAATATAGTTAACCAAAGCCTTGGCTATATACTCAGCCTCCAGTTCCCAAACAGCTTTATCATTTGTCAAATCGTAAGGTTTTTTTCCATAGCGTTCCTCTATTGCAGGACCGGAAGCAAGACCTTCAAAGCAGCAACCATGATAAGGACATTTACCTAGGTAAGTATCAATCGGATTCGGAGTTATAAAGATATGCCCTGCCTCCGGATGCAACATGCCGTAAACAAGGCTACCATTGGATAAAATACCCACGCCGATACCGGTACCGATAGTAACGTAAATACAATCGGAAACCCCTTGCAAACAACCATATGTAGCTTCCCCCAAAGCAGCAGCATTAACATCTGTATCAAAGCCGACCGGAATGCCCAATTCCCTTTTTAATTCTCCAAGAATATCATAAAATTTCCAAGAAGTTTTGGGGGTAGAAGTAATATACCCGTAAGTGTCGGAACTGCGATTAAGATCCACAGGTCCGAAAGTTCCTATTCCAAGCGCTGACAGCTCCCATCTTTTAAAATAATCGATAAGCATCGGCATGGTTTCTGCCGGTTCAAGCGTAGGAAAAATCTCTTTGTCTATAATATTTCCATTCTCATCTGCTATTGCCACCAGCATCTTTGTACCGCCGGCTTCAAGTGACCCTATATACATAAAATCAATCCTCATTTTCATAACTTATTTTCTGTTTTCAACTACCAAAAACGCCTTGCAAGAGAGTTAAAAACAGGAAACTCTCTTGCATTGTTTAGATTAATAGTTCCAATTCATAGAATGTTTAAACGTGTCGTTTATATTATCGGGAACATCCCTTTGCTTAATCTTGAAGCTAAAAGTCTTCGTTCCGCCATATATTCCTTCGCAATCGTTAGTTGCAATGATTGTAACCTTTGCAGTTCCCTTCTTTGTATTGTTCTGATAACGAACTACCTTGAAGTCTTTACCTTCCTTAAGAGTTACCAAATTCGAACCTTTATTCTTAAATGTTACAATCATATCAGATTGTTTACCGGAGGTATTATCGTAAGTCACCCCATACGGCTTAAGTTCTACAGCAGAACCTGTGTACTCAATGTTTCCAAAGCTTGCTTTAGCTTTACTTATATTGTACTGCACAATTCTGTAGCTGCCGTATGCTTTACCTGTGTAGTTTGGTGCCATACCTTCAATAACTACGTCAAACTCATCACCTATATTACATGAATACTTAGGATCCACTATTTCCGGATCGCCTTCATGTTCAGGATCATTTTCAGCATGTTTGTAGTACTTAACAGTGTAATCCCATCCCTGCTTAAGTGTCTTACCTGAATCCTTCTCATACAATGCAGGTACTGACTTGTAGCCATTCTTCTTAGCACTGTATACTGCATTTGCAAGGAGCGTTACTACTGTCTCTTCACTATCTTCATCACCAATGTAGTTACATTTTTCAAACAGCTCAGCCGCTTTGATTTCAAATGTCTTCTCAATCTTTCCTGTGAAGTTTCCTTTACCTTTAATGATTACTGTTCCAAAACCAAGCTTCTTGTTATTCTTATAAGTTAATGTGTAATCCTTTCCTTCAACAAGGTCATCATCACCAAATCCGATAGCTACAAATGGCTTAGCTCCTGTCTTACTGTAGGCTGCTGTTTCAGACACTTCGAATATCATCATTTTCTTTCCATCGGTTGCAATGTTATACGGTTCAATCCTAAAGGACAACTTCTTGCTTCCGGTAAATCCATATCTCGGATCTCCGTTTATTGTAAAATACGCTTTCTTAGTTACATCCACATAACGTGTTGTCGAAACTTCAGCAGTTATTGCATGTCCATCTATAAGCAGCTTCGCTTTACCATCTTTAAACATGGTATTGGCATTATAAGGTTCTTGATTGTGTCCCATATAAGGGAACACACCCATGTTTTCATCCCATTCAACCTTTGCTTTGGCTACCGACTTACCGGTTATCTGATAAGTTAATTCCTTAGAGCCAATATAAGCACCTATACCGTTAATTACTACAGTAGCAATTCCGACCCTATCATTATCCAAATAACCAAGTTCATAATCCTCACCTTCTTTAAGTGTCTTCCCATCAAGTGTCACAATCATTCCCGATTGTTTTATTCCCTTAGATTCTTCCGGTATTTTATGATTGTAATCAACCCATGCAATCTTCTTCCTAAAACCTTTAACCTTAGCCTTTGACATTTCACCCCGTGGCGTAATTACAAGAGTACCCGGTATCTCACCACAATAATTTCCAATTCCCTTAACTATAATTTTATATTCGCCACCTGCCATAGGCGTAACGGCTTTTTCGTCTTTATCCTCATAAATAACTTCAAAGTCCTTCTTATTCTTCAGGGCTTTTCCTGATCTTGAATTTACAAGGTTTGGTATTGGTGTAATTGCTTTTCCGGTAAATGTTTTCGTATAACGTTCGCCATAAGTAAATCCTATAGTATCCGCAATATGTGCCTGCCTTATCTTAAATTCTCTAATATAAGTCTTGGTATAATTTCCCCTGCCTTTGATGACAATCTGTGCAGTGCCGACATTAAGGTTATTCTTGTAGCTTAAAGTATAATCCTTCTCCTTTACAAGCAGCTTCTTCCCATCATATACATGAAGTTCCTTATCAAATGTCCACTTAGAACCGGTGTAAAAATATTCTCCATTTACACCCGCTGCCCAAATATCTTTGGCATTATCAATGCTACTTTCCGGAAGTATCAAAACATCCTCAGCGTAAACCTCACCATAATCCCTAACGTAGTTTGCTAAAAGAACCAAATCAGTCAAAACAGGTGTGTTGAAGTCAAAGTAATCCGGAAAAGTGCTGTTACTGCTTAACCATCCGCCAAACTTCCAGTTGCCGCTGACTGTTGGATTAGGAACCGGTCTTTGAGCCTTGGCATTATCATCTACTTCTTTAACGATAATATTATCGCTTATACCCTTGATTTTGCCTGTTATTTTACCATTTGAGTCTGTAAGATTGAAGGTAACATAATGATAACCTGTGATTGCAAAGTCAGCATACAGTTCCATTGGTTTATCAACATACTTAGGATAAACCGTTACATAGTATCTGTAAGTTCCGGGTGTATCCGGAACAGTAGTCGTTCTGTTATACGAAGTTGTTCCTGTTCCTTCGAATTCATAACGATTCTCGGATACAGTTTCAAACATAATATCAGTTGGGCAAGTAACGCCATAGTCATTGTATATACATTTTGGTCCATCATCCAAATGGTATCTGTAATCTTTGGCAAATGCTTTCATTACTTCAAATTCACATTCGCCTTCCTTACTGTAATACGGGCATGTAGGCTCTGTACAGTAACCATAAAGTACACCATCTTTAACCTCCAATACCCAATCATCTTCATGTCTGCTTAAATACAACTTACTCAACTTCTTATCGTAGTTTAGTTTGAAATTCTCGTAATCAGAAACTACCAGCTTATTCTTTACAAAGTTTGCAATATTAGCAGATAATATAGGATTCGTAAAGTATATTCTATCAACAGGACCTTCAAGGTACTCATCAGGACATACAGAAACGCCTAACTTACCTGCGAAATCAGGAGCTATATTAATTGAAACAACATTTACGCTTTCAGTAAGATGCATTCCAAGGTTATTTGGCTGACCCTCTACTTTATTATTTGAAATCAGACATTCCTTGATTACATTACCAATAACCCCGGCTTTTCCACCGATTGTTATTTCTGCATCAGTCGTCGAATATACACCGGCGCCATATACTCTACCGTTTGCAACACTTACTTCATTTCCTTCAATTACTGCATTTCCCGAAATCAATATATTTCCGGAACCACCGGAACAAAGTCCGGCGCCATATACATTACCGCTAACAACTTTATTCGTAATGCTATTATTCTTGATTTTAGCATTTCCGCTAATTAAAGCATCAGAGCAATAAACCGTACCATAGATTTCAGACTCATTACCTGCATCACCTTCGGCAAGTTCCACTACACATTCACTGATTTGTGCATCATCAAGCATCGCAAATTTACCACTACAGCACACAGCCACACCGCCGATAGATTGGCACATACCTGACGGTTCAACTTCCACTTTAGCTCCTCTAATCTTCGAATTACCGGACAATACAAGATTAGAGTTTTCTGCATAAATTGCACCTGCAGCACTTTCACTACCATAAATTGTGTCTATATAACAATCAGTAATTTCTGTATCCCTGACACTTAAATCAGAGCCACGTGCATCAATAGCTCCACCATATGCTTTCGGAGCATCAACATAGCAACTGACAATCGCAGAATCTGCTATATTGATGCGGTTCATAGCGGAGTAAATAGCACCACCGACTGCATTCGCACTTAAAGATGTGGCATGGCAGTCCTTAATTGCTGCATTAACAACATTAATATCATTTCCTGAATAACTGCAAATTGCACCACCGGCCGCGCTACTTGCGCTACCGCAATCAACTGCAAGTTGACTAGCGGCTTCGCAATTCTTAAACGAAACGGAATCTTTCGTAGTACCTTTTATTGTGAAAGGAGCTTGGAATGTAAAGACCGCGCCGCCGACTGCACCAATATTTTCTAATTCTTCATGCACGTAATTTCCAATACCATAAGCACCCGTTAATGAATTAACTATCTTAGCTTTACAATTTGTAAATGTAACATTATCACTTAGCGTAACAGTTGAACCAAGACCGGCAAGTGCACCTCCGGCTGCCCCGTTTCCCGATACAAAAACAGCGCAATTACTAAACGCTGTATTACCTGATACCAAAAGCGACACATTTGTATCAGTACAAATTGCACCTCCGGTGCCAATACGATTAGAAGATACATAACAATTATTAAATTTTGCGTCCCGAATATTAACTTCAATTAACTTATCCGGTTCTTCTTCCCCACTTAACAAACCCGAATACACAGCGCCACCAAATGCGCCGGACGCTCTGGCATTACAGCAATTTTCTACATAACATCCTTCAAAGGAAGTCCTTCCGCCAATGGTAATTGAATCGCCACCAACCGCAGCAATTGCACCGCCACATTTAGCTGCCATACAATTAAGAAACTTCACGTTACCCAAAATGTCAAGTACCGACTGCGCATCCTGTGAAGCACTATTTGTAATAGCCCCACCGCAAAGAGCATAGCAATCTTCAAATGCAGCAGCATGATTAATAGTTGCAACTCCGTAATTTGTAATCGCACCACCGGATTCACCATTGTAAGCATAAACATGTTTAAATGCAAAATCATTTGTAACATTTAAAGTTCCGTAATTTCTTATAGATGAACATTCACCATGATAACCAATCACTTGACCGTCATTAAGTACTAAAGTTCCATAATTTTCAATTACAGGCTTTGTCGAATTCTCTCCGTCGCAATATCCCGTCAGGAAACCACCCTTAATAGAATTTCCGGAACAAATGCGATTGTGACTTAATTCTTTACCGCAATCACTAACCGTTACTACTTCCAAACCATAATTAGAAGGTTCGTCTTTTCGCGAATCCTTAACCGTAAGCTTAGATCCTTCTTCAACTTTGATATTAGTTCCAAGCTTATGTCCGTTTAGATTAATTGCTATATTCTGGGAAAGTCCTTTTTCGCTACTGCCGATAAGTACATCTTTCTCATCAAAATCCGCAAGAAGTGTAATTTCATCTATTTTTCTCTCATCAAGCTTGCTTTCATAATTTGCAGATTTAACTGCCGCTTGCAAGGACGGATACTTATCATCACCTATAGCGGCTACCATTTCGGGGGAAAGATAAATATTTCTTGTTTTACTGTTATATTCAACAGTGTATTTATCTGCATCAGAGTAAACATAACCATTCCTTACAATATCTGCATATGCTGTTTTGGCATCATCTGTAATATATACAATCTCTGTAATCTCTGTTTGTGATTCAGCAGTAACACCGACGCTTCCTTCGAATTCATCTGCAAACGAAACATACTTATTTGCAGCAAGCTTTACATTACATTTATTTCCGTTAGTCCCATTGGCACTTATCATAGCATTTCCTGATACAGACAATGTATTAGCTGAAATACCAATTCCAAATCCGGAAATTTCCGCATTACCGCCAATGAAATCAGTACCGCCCTCTATACCTGCTGCTATACTTCCACCGACACTGCAAGTAACTTTGGAATACCCATTCATACTGACTGTTCCGGCATCAGAATTGCAAATGGCCATTAAATTGTCCGCACTAACATCAACTATGGCATTATCCTTCATATCAAATAATCCATTAGCATTACTAATCACAGCCCCTTTGGCATCACAACTTTGAATCGTGCCTGCCAATGTGAATTTCCCACTGTTATAAATAGCATTTGCATTCGCATTACAATCCTTAATCATCGCACCGGCTTGCATATCAAAGTCACCTGTATTGTAAATTATGTTCTTCGTATCACCATTTACACTACAGCCCCGGATTATAGAATTACTACCCATATTGAAAGTTCCATTGTTTTTAATCAGAAAGGCATTAGCACTTAATCCCACCATTTTGGAATTTCCAAGCATATTAAAAGTCGCATCTTGCAAATTATCTATTGTAGCACCAGCAGAACCCATAAACTTAGTTTGTTTTTCATTTGTAATTATGGCATTACCACTTATATTAATTGTTCCTTTGGTATTGCTAATGTAAACACCTTCATCCGAAAGTTTTAACATGCCATGCGCATCGAATTCTTTCGGTTTATTTACATCACTGCTTACATTACTGATTCTTCCATCAGCTCCTACATACATTGTTTTAAACTCATCGCTGGTATCTGTAACAGTAAAAGTATAGCCATTTAATACACGTAAGCCACCTGATGCAAAAGGAGTTGTTGGTACCTTCAACGAACAATCGTGTCCATTCAAATCTAAAACGACATTATTTTTGCTAATATTACCCGTGTTTGATACAGTAATCCACTCAGATATTTCAACATCTCCCGTCAATTTAATTATCGCATTATCGGAAAGTATATTAGGGTTTCCTAAAATATCTGTCACAAAATCTGCACTTACCACTTCTTTTCCATCATTTGTGTATTCACAGTTAAACTCTCCGCTTTTATTTAACGGAACAATTTCATCTTCTTCATAAGCTCCTTCCTCAAACTTAACCTCTTCCACTAAGTCGTTAAGAAGAACCGTATCCGCATCATCTTTATGAAGAAATGAATCCGCACCGTCCTCTAAATGGATTTCCGAACTTTCTTCATCATCAAGAAGAATACTTTCCGATTCTTCAATTTTACTCGGATTATCAAGCAGCAATTCATCAGCATATACAGGTGCAGGCAATGAACCAACTACCATGGCAATACTGAGCATTGACACTAACCATCTTTTGAATGTTTCTTTTCCGCGCATTTTTTCACCCCTTTGAATTTCATTTTGCAAATGCATCATCTATATTATTATATAATAAATATGTGCCACATTCAAACAAGAATGTGACACATTGTATCAAGATATGTTACTGACCGGTAAGGAACAAAAATGCATGCCAAATTACCTTCGGTAATGCATTTTGCTAGTGAAGTATGTTCTTACGGTAGGAACAGCAAGTGTTCCACCCACCACCGAATAGTAACCAAAATATCTTAAATAAAAATAAATCGAAACACAATCAAAAACCAAATAATATCATTGCATTACAATCTTTTAAATTTCAACCAATTCATACTCACGAACTCCCAGGCCTATCTCCTGTGAATGTTTAAGACAAGTCTCCCACTCAGTATCAGGATGAACTTTTGTAAAATGATCGGCATGTTCATCATGGCACCAATGTTCCTTGTTGCTTATGTCTAACTGGCTTCCTTCAATCACAGGTTGCTTAAGACACAAATCAACGCATGCCTGATCAAGTGCTACCGGGTCGAATGATGCAAGCATTCCTATATCAGGAATAATCGGAATATCATTTTCGGAATGACAATCGCAATTTGGTGAAACATCACAAATCAAGGAAATATGGAAATTCGGTCTATCCTTGCAAACTGCATACGCATATTCTGACATTTTCAAATTAAGCATCGTTGAAGTATTATTGAAATCAGCTTCAATAGCATCCGTCGGGCATACTGCTATACATCTTCCGCACCCCACACACTTTGTTTCATCAAGTGTCATTTTTCCATTTTTAAAGGTCGGCGCATCATGAGCACACATCTTAGCACATGTTCCACATCCAATACATTTAGATGTATTGTAATTAGGTGTTCCCTCCGAATGCTGTTCTTTTTTACCGGATCTTGAACCGCAGCCCATACCGATGTTCTTAATTGCACCACCAAAGCCCGCAACCTCATGACCCTTGAAATGGTTTAAAGAAATAAAAATATCCGCATCCATTATGGCATGCCCTATCTTCGCTTCTTTGACATATTCAAGATTAATCGGTACAAGCGCCTCATCAGTTCCCTTAAGTCCGTCGGCAATAATCACATTACATCCGGTAGTCATAGGTGAGAAACCGTTAAGAAATGCCGTATCCAAATGATCTAATGCATTCTTCCTGCTACCAACATACAATGTCGAGCAATCCGTAAGGAACGGTTTGCCGCCAAGCTCTTTGACATAATCAGCAACAACCTTGGCATAATTCGGACGAAGAAAAGCGAGATTTCCATATTCACCAAAGTGAATCTTAATTGCAACAAATTTCTTATCAAAATCAATTTGTTCAAAACCCGCCTTTTTCATAAGACGATGAAGTTTCTGCAGAAGATTTTCCTGCAATGTTGCCTTAAAACTTGTGTAATACACTTGTGATTTTTCCATTTAAAACACCTCCATTTTTATATTATTTCATTACATCAATTCATTTTAGCCGGTAAATCACTTCTTACGGTGTAACATTAAGTGTCCACCTACCGCTGAATAGCGACTTCCAACCTGCCACTAAACAACACATTATTTCATATGGATTCGGTTAGGAATCCATCCTCATCAATATCAATATGATTTGATATTCCCTGCAAATAATCCAGAATCGATTTATGCTTATCTCCGACAGCAAGTCTTGTTCTGCATCCCTCTTGTACACACGGGACAAACTTAAGTGTTTCAAGCTTCGCATCGGAATTGACTGTTGCCGTCACAAATCCCGTATCCACGGTTTTGGAATTAAACCAAAAGTTTCCGAGACTATAAAATACCGGTACTGAATCAATATAGTCAATACCCTGTAAACAATGTGAATGATCACCGATTATCAAATCAGCTCCGGCTTCAACATACTTCCTTGCCAAGTCACGTTGACTCTGTTCAACAATATCGGTACTCTCACTTCCCCAATGAACATAAACAACAACAAAATCACTATTTGCTTCAGCAGCTTCAATTACCGACACGAATCGTGTTGCATCAAGTGTTCTCAAAACACCGGCGCTCGTTGAAGTTGCTTCCTTCGTATCAGGATTTGCAAGTCTCTCAATCTGAGTTGCCGAAACATAAGCTATTGTAATTCCATTAACTTTGAAATATACCGGTTTACAGGCTTCTTCCAGATTTCTGCCGGCACCCACAAACGGAATCTTCGCATTATTAAGAACATCTATTGTATCAAGCAAGCCCTCCTCACCCTGATCGTAAGCATGATTGTTTGCCAAAGATACAACATCAACTCCCATCTGTCCAAGAATTGAAACACTCTCCGGTTTTGCCTTAAAAGTATACTGCTTTTCCGGAATGGGCGTTCCGTTTGCGGTATATGGAAATTCGTTATTGACCATAAAAATATCAGCAGCAATTAATTGCTCCATCACTTCGGGTTTAATACAATCATAAATTCCATTCGTTGCACTATGTAAGGTTGACATATTTGCATATCCTTCGTGAAAACAAATATCACCGGCAAATGCCAAAACCGTCTGATTACCAGACGCTGCCTCTTTGGAATAAACCTTGTTTACATCATCATATATATATTCGTAAGTATTCTCTTCACCACTACTCTCACTCGCACCGGGAGCAATGCCTGACTGCCATTTTTCCTTCGAATCCGATTGCATATAAATTACTAAGTCATTATTTTCTATTGAAATAGCCGGTCCGACATTATCGTTTTCTTCACAACCGGTAAGTATAAGAGCAAAGAGAAATATAAAGCATTTAACTACGTTCTTCATTTCTCTGACAATTTCTTTCCTGTAGTAACAATATTCACAGCATTATCATGCATCTGCTAATTTGCAGGTACTATTTAATCATAAGGGAAACGGCTTGGATTGGCAATAGAAACTACTAATTTTATAAATTCAGAAGCAAAGAGAGCATGCTTAAGCATGCTCTCAAATAAGCAAATTAATAATTTTCCTTGGGTGGGAACAGCAAGTATCCACCTACCACTGAATAATAACCAATTAATATTTTGCAGTTGAAACTTTAACACCCGGTCCCATTGTAGATGTAAGTGTGATACTCTTCAAATACTGACCTTTAAGTGTACTTGGTTTAGCCTTAACAATAGCTTCCATAAGAGTATTGAAGTTCTCTGCAAGCTTCTCTTCCGAGAATGAAGCCTTACCAACAGGTACATGAATAATATTAGTCTTATCAAGACGATATTCAATCTTACCTGCCTTAATATCATTAACAGCTTTAGTAACGTCCATTGTAACGGTACCTGCCTTAGGGTTTGGCATCAATCCTTTAGGTCCCAAAACCTTACCAAGACGACCAACAACACCCATCATATCAGGAGTAGCAACAACAACATCAAAATCCAACCATCCATCATTCTGAATCTTAGGAATAAGTTCATCACCACCAACGAAATCAGCACCTGCTGCCTCTGCCTCTGCAACCTTATCGCCTTTAGCAAATACAAGAACTCTTGTCACACGACCTGTTCCGTTAGGTAATACAACAGCACCACGAATCTGCTGATCGGCATGACGTCCGTCACAACCTGTTCTGATATGACATTCAATTGTCTCATCAAACTTAGCAGTAGCTGCTTTCTTAACTAATACAATTGCTTCAGCAGGCTCGTACTGAGTAGCACGATCAATCTGCTTAGCTGCTTCAATATATTTCTTACCGTGTTTCATCATATACCTCCTACTCTTCAACAGTAACGCCCATTGATCTGGCTGTTCCTGCAATCATACTCATTGCTGCTTCTAATGATGCTGCATTAAGATCAGGCATTTTCAACTCTGCAATTTCTTTAAGTTTTGCCTTTGATAATGTTGCAACTTTGGTCTTGTTAGGTACACCCGAACCTGACTTAATGTTACAAGCCTTCTTAATTAATACAGCAGCAGGTGGAGTCTTTGTGATGAAACTGAAACTTCTGTCTGCATAAACTGTAATTACTACAGGGATTATTACGTCTCCCTTGTCTGCGGTCTTAGCATTAAACTGCTTTGTAAACTCAACGATGTTTACACCATGCTGACCAAGAGCAGGACCAACCGGTGGAGCAGGTGTAGCCTTGCCGGCAGGAATCTGCAATTTAATGTAGCCTTCTACTTTTTTTGCCATTTTATTTTCCTCCTAAAAAATGTGGTCGTGGCGGGAACCATTTCCCTCCCACAGTTCCAAAGAAGCGCGGACAAGCCGCATTCTATAAACAGGGAAAACCCCGGGAACATCTTAACTTAACACTTCACTAATTAATTGGTTTTACTAATTTCAGCAAAACTAATCTCAACTGGTGTCTCTCTGCCAAAAAGTTCAACATTAATTGTAGCAGTCTGCTTGTTCATATCCATACGTTGAACAACACCGACCGTATCTTTCCAAACACCGGCAACAACCGCAACCGTATCACCTTCAGCAAAATCAACATATACATTCTCTGTTTTAATTCCAAGCGGCTTCATCTCAGCTTCGGTAAGCGGAACCGGTTTGCTTCCCGGACCAACGAAACCTGTAACACCTCTTGTGTTTCGAACTACATACCAAGTAACATCATTCATAATCATATTAATCAGCACATAGCCCGGAAACATTTTCTTAGAAGATGTTTTTCTGACACCATTCTTCATCTCAGTAACATCCTGCATAGGAACCCGTACTTCCAAAATTTCCTCCTCAAGATGTCTGTTCTCAATCGCTTTTTCTATATTAGCCTTAACTTTGTTTTCATAACCTGAATATGTATGAACTACATACCAAGCTGCATCCTGACTGTTAGTTTCTGACATAGCCATTCTCCTTTACAGATTAACGATAAAATCAATACCGTACTGAAGCCCCATATCCAAAACAGCAATAATAATTCCGACTACAAGTGAAATTGCCACTACAGCAACAGTCTGTCTCGTAGTAGTCTCTTTGTTTGGCCATACAATCTTACTATACTCAGCTTTCAAGCCTTTGAACCAGCCACCGCTTTTTTTAGCAGCACCTTCAACTTTGTCTTTAGTATCTCCCATAATTTGCCTCCATATGAGTTCAAAATACTTGTAACCACGAACTCACCAATACAGTTTGAAAATCCAGTTACTGTTCAGTCCCTGACCAGTAACATGCAAAAATGCAGGCTAAATCACCTTTGATAATGCATTTTTGCTATCGTATCATGTTCTTACGACCAAAATAGCAAGTGTGTTGGTCTACTACTGAATAGTAACAAAATCTATTCAAACTTTCGTATTTACACGACACAGAGCTTAATTACTTAGTCTCTTTGTGTAAAGTATGAGTCTTGCAGAATCTGCAATACTACTTGGTTTCCATTCTATCAGGATGAGTTTTCTTGTCCTTTGTTGTATCATAGTTACGATTTTTGCATTCTGTACATGCAAGTGTAATTCTTGTACGCATTTTGTTCACCTCCGCGCATTCATATAAATATTGAATAAAAGCACTTTAAAAAGCGCCTGTTTCAGCGCTCGCCTAAACAATATATCACAATCGCAAATTGACGTCAATATATTTTTCACGAGTTAATGCTGTTCTTAATCTTAAAGTCATTTGTAAAACTAACTTCCACCCGTCATACTCCGTCTGTGGAACTTACTTCTTCCTAATGACATATGTGGAACTTACTGACTCTTAATGTTATCTTATTCATATTCATCCTTCTCTTAGCTCCGGCCGGAACTGGAGAAATATATGAATAAGAATAAACATTTGATGTTAAACCAAAGATACACAATCGAACATTCACTTAATAACCGAGAGAGTTTTAAGGCTATTGGCAGGCTACTTGGTAAAGACTGTACTACTATTGCAAAAGAAGTTAAGTCTCATATCGTTTTTGAAAAGAAAGGAGCTCCTTACAGACCATTTAACGATTGTCTTAATCGTAGAAATTGCCATCACTACGGTGATGTTTGTGGTCTCTGTGATCGTAATAAAAATCATAACAAATGTGGTTCATGTGGCAAATGCACTTCCTCATGTGACGATTATTCTAAGGAAGACTGTCCTAAATTATTAAAAGCTCCATATGTATGTAATGGATGTGACAATCTTAGCGTCTGCACACTGGAAAAAAGATTTTACAAAGCTCTGGCTGCACAAAAAGAGTATGAATACGTACGTAGCGAATCACGCTCAGGATTCAACCTTAATGAAGAAGAATTGAAACAACTGGATTCTGTAATAAGTCCGCTTCTAAAAAACGGCCAGTCCATTCATCACATATTGGCAAACAACCAGGGTCAAATATCGTGCTGTGAAAAAACAGCTTACATTTACGCAGATAATGGTCTTTTCACTGCCATCAACCTGGATATGCCAAGAAAAGTCAAATTCAGACCAAGAAAGCAGAAATCTGTCCCACTTAAAGTTGACAAATCCTGCAGAATAGGAAGAACTTACGAAGAATATAAACTTTTTAGAGCGGCCAATCCTTCACTACCTGTTACAGAGCTTGATTCCGTTGAGGGTACAAAAGGTGGTGCTGTACTACTTACCATTCACTTTGTTTTACCTAAGCTACAGCTTGCCTTTCTCCGTGAAGCAAATGATTCAAAATCAGTAACTGATATATTTAATCACCTGTATGAATCACTTGGCTTTGAGAAATTCACAAAAATCTTTCCTCTGTGCCTTGCAGACAATGGCAGTGAATTCTCTGATCCATTTGGCATTGAAGTAGGTGGGGATGGTGTTGTACGTTCACAGTTGTTTTATTGTGATCCTTCTTCACCTGGTCAAAAGGGTGCCTGTGAAAACAACCATGAATTCATCAGAAGGATTATTCCAAAACATAAAGACTTGGGAAAATTTTCACAGGAACAGATAAATCTTATGATGGATCATATTAATTCATATGGGAGACCTGAACTAGGTGATAAGTCGCCTTATGAGATGTTTGAATTCTATTATGGCAGGGAAATCTTAGATATTCTCGGTGTACACAAAATCCCTGCCAATGAGATAATACTTAAACCTGAATTGTTACGAAAATAGGAAACCGGGCTACGCCCG
>JAZLIP010000003.1:0-4079 GCA_045617445.1 Lachnospiraceae bacterium
AAAGAAGAGATACAACTTGCAAAAGATAGAAGAAAAGATTTTATTGAAAGGGTGATGAAGGATGAGAACATTTGATGATATGCTTTCTAAGCAGTTACAAGATGATGAATTCAGAAAAGAATATGAAGCAATTCAGCCAGAAATGGATGTTATTAGAGCTATTGTTGATGCTAGAACTTCTCAGAATATGACCCAGAAGGAATTAGCAGAACGTACTGGTATTAATCAAGCAGACATCAGTAAGCTTGAGAATGGTACTAGAAATCCTTCCGTTAATTTGCTTAAGAGATTAGCTGAAGGTATGGGTATGGCTCTTAAGATTGAGTTTGTTCCAAAGCAGAATATTTAACATTAGGCCTCACTTAAGGATAAGTGGGGCTATTTAATATAATACACATAAAGTGTAACTTTCCTTATGGACATCCATTCCAACGTAAACTATAGTATTCATATTGTCTCCTACCCCGATTAGTCTAGTGAATAGAAACAACATATATCCTAAAAAATTGCAAGAATAATGTTAGAAAAACTAACATAAAACGTTGTATTTTATAACAAACGCGTATATAATGAATTAGCTGGCAATTTAAGGAGGAAAACTATGAAGGCGATTTATGAAAGGATTAAAGATTACAGAAACCAGCTTCACTTATCTCAAGTGTATGTAGCTAACTATTTGGGAATTAATAGAGCAACATATACTCAAATGGAAAATGGCAACAGAAAAATCACAGCCGAAGATATTTCGAAACTAAGCGCTTTATTTGGAGTTACTGCGGATACATTAGTGAATAATAAAGAAATAAGCCAGCCAGCAACCATGTTTGCAAGAAGTTTTGAAAAGTTAGATGAGGCTGATCAAGAAGAAATAATGAATCTGATTCGATTTAAAGAGCAGATGAAATTACAGAGGAGTAAATGATAAGAAAATTCTATTTTTGATACGCAACTTTAACAAATTAGAAGGGGTCTATATTCCCGCACAGTCTGAGGAAGATGTGGCGATGGTGGGTATTAACGCTAATAGACCAATTACCAGACAGCGGTTTACTGCGGCTCATGAGTTGTGTCACCATTTTAGAGATGCAGATAAACAAGTTTCTTGTCCTATAGGACAAAAAAACGCAACAGAAAAATTTGCAGACCAGTTTGCATCTGCATTATTAATGCCTTTAGGAGAATTACGATCAAAGGTAAATGAGTATAAAGATGCTAATGGAAATGTTTCATTTGATTCTATACTACTCATAGCAGATTATTTCGGTGTAAGTTTTGAATCATGTGCTTATCGTATTGCATATAAGATACATGCGATTGAAGGCGATACATTGCCAGAAGAGTTAAGAAAACGGTTTCGAAAGTATAAACCTGATAATGTGCGAAAAATACAAGGCGTATCGTATGTTAACTTATATGCTGATTTAATTGATAATTATTCGGTTCAGTTAGCATTTGCACCTTCCGAACAGGCAAAAAATATTTTTGAGAATACTTATATCTATAATGACAGTAGAATGGAGGGGCTGGATGTTACCATTGAACAGGTCTCAGAAATTGTTACTGATCTTAGGATGAATATGCAAAATAGATATGACGGTTGATGAGTTTAGAAGAGCGCGATCTGTTTACGAAGCCGGTATTCCTTGTGCGGAACCGATTAAAATGGTAGAAACTGTGAATGGGAAGGTATTTGCAGAAGAGTTTTTGAAGGACTTCCGAAGGAAGTAGCTGATGATCGTAAGAAATGTTGCGAAAAGTTGGCCGGTATGGTCTATTCACATCATATGATGCGCGATTACGCTCTTGGCATTATTTCTCAAAAAACTCTGGATAATGTTTGTAATTTTATAGAAACGATAGTTAATGAGGACATGGAATTTGCACTTCGGGTTTTAGGATTTTAGGCGAGTGGAAGTAAAGATGGGAATAGCTTTAATATAATCAAAATTATTGAGAGTGTTTGAAATTTATTGAAAATTTTCGTACAAATGTCCGATATATAGAAAAGTGATTGAAATTAAAATCAGCGATTAAGGGCGTGATCGAAATGGAATTTGATAATTCATTTTTTAAAGATGAAATCAGAGAGAGATTCTACATACCGGGAATGATTAAAAGGTCATGGGCAACTCAACTGGATGTCCTTGAAAATGTGGCAAAAGTCTGCGAAAAACATGACATTAAATGGTTTGCCGACTGCGGTACGCTTCTTGGAGCAATCCGTCATCACGGGTTCATTCCGTGGGACGACGATCTCGATATCTGTATGCTACGGGACGATTACGAGAAGTTTAACCGTTTTGCGAAGGCTGAACTTCCTACCAAATACAGAGTCCTTAATATGAAGAACGAAAAAGAGTATAACAATTTTCTCACCAGAGTCGTAAATCACGATGTCATCGATACATCAGAGGAAGCCATGGAATCAAATCATGGTTTTCCCTATGTCTCAGGTATCGATATTTTCCCACTTGATTATATTTTTAACGATGAGAATAAAGAAAATGAGAGATGCCGACGGGGAAGAGAAGTATTCGAATTGACCGAATGGTTTGATTACTATGTCAAAGAACTCGGAACCGAAGGAATCATTAAGAAGGCTGAGGATATAAGCGGATACAGAGTCGATAGGAGTCTGCCGCTTATCAATGCGCTTCATCGTTTGCTCGAGAAAATTTTTACCGAAGCCGATTCAACGTATGCCGAAGAAGTTGCTTTGATGAGGTTCTATATTCCTAATGGAAATCATTGTTATCCGATAGAATTCTACACGGAAAGCCTGGAAGTTCCGTTTGAGAATACGAGAATTCGCGTTCCGGCGGCATATGAGAAGATTCTGACAATCGATTACGGAAACTGGGTAATTGCAAATCGTGTGGGAGGTATTCACGACTATCCGTTTTATTCGGAGCAGGAGAAAATTCTTGCATCGAAGAGAGGAGGATGGGTTCCTTACAAATATTATTATGAACCGGCCGAACCGAGAACGGAAAGTGCGGAAGACAAGATTATTTCCCTTATGGGATCCGTTCACGAAACTCTGGAAAATCTTCTTGACGAAAACGACTTCGGGGTAGCGGTTGCAATTCTCGAAAAATGTCAGGAACTTGCGATAACACTCGGAACCGGACTGGAACAAAAGTATGGCGAAAAATCCGGAGAAGCAGTCGGATGCCTCGAAAAATACTGTGAAGCCGTATTCGAACTGTGTATGAAAATACAGTCGGGTGAAAACACCGGAAAACGCGATTCCACGGTACTTGAAGGATATATAACCGATGCGGTAAACGAACTGAACAGGGTTAAATCGGAGAGAAATATTCTCTTTGTAATCTATAGAATGCAACAGTGGAACAGGATAAAAGAACTGTACCGCGAAGCCGACCGTAAATCCGGCGGCAATGCATATGTGATGCAGGTACCCTTTTACAGAAAAGACAATAATTTCCGAGATGTGGAAGAAGTATTTGAGAAAATCGAACTCCCGTCGGATGTCAAAAAAGCCGATTACGGCACTTATGATTTCGGGTTAAACCGTCCGTTGGAAATTTATTTTACCAATCCTTTTGATGAATACTCATCGGCGGAAGGAATTCATCCCTTCTTTTACTCATCGAATTTGAGAAAACTGACGGACCGGCTCGTGTATGTTTCGTTAATCGATGCAACGGTTCCGGTTGACGGTGATGAGAAGGGACAGTTGGCCTCGAAACATTACATCATAAGCCCCGGAGTGGTAAATGCAGATATTGTCTTGGTAAAAGACAAGCGTATAGCCGGAATGTACCGAAAAATTTTAAGCGAAGTCGGAATTGTATGTAAAGATGCGACGGAGGGTATGCCGGTTTCTCCGGATATGAATGTCGGTTCCGTAATAGAAACAGCAGACGAATATTTTGAATGCACGGTAACGGACAAAATCAATTCCGCCTCTGCAAATTCAAAGAAGAAGATGCTTTTTGTTCCGGCAATTGCCGATTTCATCACAGACAGCGAAGGGGCTTTCGAAATGCTTAGAAGGGCACTCGATACTTTTAGCGCAAACCGGGAAAAACTCGATGTCATCTGGCTTGCGAATG
>JAZLIP010000004.1:0-6468 GCA_045617445.1 Lachnospiraceae bacterium
CATTTTTAGTAAAAAGTAAATACTTTATTGATTTTTAGCTCGCAAAACCCATTTTTTCTCATTAACAATTGACTTAACCATTCTGATTGCCACCAGATTGTCAGCAACATCGTGAACCCTTACAAAGCTCACATTCTTCATTGCAGCAAATGCCGTAACCGAAAGATTCCCTGCCTTTCTGTCTTCAAGCGTCACATCACAAACATTACCGATTAATGATTTGTTGCTCACTCCAAGCAAAGTCGCATATCCAAGCCTTGTTAAATCTTCAATTCGATTAATTACCGTCAAATTCTGCTCTGTTGTCTTTCCAAAGCCGACTCCGGGATCAAGAATTATTTTCTTTCTATCAATACCTGCCAGTTCTGCATGTTCTAACATTTTATTGATTTCCACAAGATATTCCTTATAGTAATCTGTGTAGTTCTTACCCGTTCCATTATGCATGATACAACACGGAACATCTGATTTTACAACAATTTCCGCCATTTTCTCATCTGCTGTAAGTCCCGATATATCATTAATCATATCAGCACCAAGTTCAATACACTGCCTCGCAACCTCGGCCTTATAAGTATCAATCGAAAGCGGAATATCAAAATTTTTCTTAATTGCTTCGATACATGGCAGCAATCTTGCAAGTTCTTCCTCCATACTTACTTTAACCGCTCCCGGTCTGGTTGATTCCCCACCGATATCAATCAAATCAGCCCCTTCTTCAATCAACTTCCGACAACGCAAAAGACATTCATCGGGATTTATGTATTTACCGCCATCGAAGAAGGAATCGGGCGTAACATTCAGCACTGCACATATATATGTTTCATTAAAAACATCAAATTCCCTGTTTCCGATTAACATTTGCAGACCTCCACAATATCACTAAGCTTTTCGACACATGCATACAGCATTGGCTTAAGATAATCTTCAAGGTCACTCTGATCCGGCACCATAATTACATTCAATCCCGCTTTATATGCTGATATTATTCCGTTTGGTGCATCCTCTAGCGCAACACACTCGGATGGCTCAAGCTGTAATTTCGAAGCAGCATACAAATATACCTTCGGTGAAGGTTTACCCTCATCAACCATGGTTGCACTGACGATTTTGTCAAAATAACCGTAAAGTCCTGTCATATTAAGATATTCCGTTGCTCTTTCAATATCCGTTGCAGTTGCAATTGCCGTTGTAATTTTTTCTTTTCTAAGATATTCAAGTAACTCAATCGCACCCTCTTTTCTGTCAATACCATTTTTTTTGATATGAGCATCGAAATACCCTTTTCGAATACGTCTGGCCATATCGTAATCAAATTCATCTCCGAACCATTCCTTCATCTTAAGGGGCGCGTAAGGCCTTCCCAATGAGCGTAAAGCGAGATATTGCTCCAATTTCATTTCATATCCCATTTCTCTAATCACTCTTGGCCAGATTTCTCTGTATATCGACTCGGTATCAATTAATGTACCATCCAAATCAAAAATAAATGCTTTTATTTCCCTATTATTAATAATCATATTGTCACCATCGTTTACATTAAATTCGCAGAAATCCCTTAGCATCCATTCCAATAAACATATTTTACCATTACATAGACAGAATTTCCTTCGTTACTACTGTTATGCTTTGTTTTAAATATCTGCACGAATTGCAGATTAAAGCAAGAAACATAATACCACAAACTTATAGACTTGAACAATCTCAAAGTCAGAATATCAGAACCCCACATTCCATTATAACATTTGTGTCTATATGTTATATTTTCGCATAATTCCGACATATTAAGTTTGTTTTTTGATTTTTATTGAATATCCAATCAAACTGTATTAAAATAGATACATGTATCATATATTTTGAATATTTGGGAGGTAACCTCATGGAACTACGTAAAAAAAGTGCTAATCCGAAAATTAGTGTAAATGACGCAGATGCGAAACTTCAAGATTTTATCGAACTTACCAAAAATAATGTAATCACATTATCGGAGTCTATCGATAACGTTACGAGTGGTATGGAATTGACTTTGAAAGACAGTGCACATATTTCGGAAGCAGTCAGTGAGGTATCTGCAAGTACTAACCGGCAATTAAGCCTAGTAAACGGTACCTCCGATAAAATCAGTGAATTGTATGATACCGTAGACAAAATTACAAAACATATTTCAGATGTTCAGGAGCTTGCAATCGGTTCAAATACTGCCGTTCTTACAGGTCAGGATAACTTAAATGCATACAATGACAAAATCGCATTGATTACAGAAAGTATGAACAACACCGCCGATTTCATCGGTAAACTGCGCGGTAATATTTCCGAAATTGTAGATACAATTAAGTTAATTGTTAAAATCAGTAATCAATTAAACATGCTTTCACTTAACGCTTCAATAGTGGCAGCAAGAAGCGGTGAGGCCGGCAAAGGTTTCTCTGTTGTTGCAAATGAAATCACTATTCTCTCCAACGACACAAAGAGTGGTATAGGGAAAATCAATTTGATTCTGGATAAAATTCTCGAAAACAGTTCTAACGTTGAAGAAAGTATCAAGAAAAGTATTTCTGATTTTAACGAAAGCAAGGAAGTATTTAACGAAGCAATCACTTCTTTTGATGAAATAACCGCCAAGAACGAAGCGGTGCTTACCCAGATTACAAGGGTTAATGATGAGGTCGGTAATATCTCAGCAATCACACAGCAGACGCAGGATATGGGACAACAGCTCAGCGAATCTGCAAGTATGATTTCACAAAAAACCGTTGAAGTTGAAGAAATTGTTACTGCCGAACTTGATGAATTCCAGGAAATCAATAATTCAGTCGGTGATTTGCAGAAAATGCTTACCAAAATCGAAAATCTTGTTAAGAGACATAACAAGGACATTCAACCGGTTATGCAAATGCCTTCAAATCAGCTTACCTTTGGTGTCATTTGCCCGTTCGGTCATGAATTCTGGCAGCAGATTAAAGAAGGTATAATGTATGCCAAGAAAGAACTTGCCAGCAAGAATTGCATCGTTGATTTTATGCCTATTGAAGACATTACTCTCACGAAATATATTGATGCGGTAAACAAATGTATCGATGAAAACTATGCCGGAATTGCAATGGTTGGCTACTACGAAGAACTTGCCCCGTTAGTTGACAAAGCAGCAGCAAAAGGGATTCCTTGCGTAACCTTCAACTCCGAATTCGAATCCCCAAGCAAACGTTTAACTTTTGTCGGTCAAAATGCTTATGATTCCGGTGTTATTGCCGCAAACACAATTGCCCAAAACATAGACAACAAAGGGCGTGTCTTGGTTCTTACCAGTGATAAATCAATTACCAACCATGAAATACGACGTCAAGGTTTCAATGATACAATTGCCAAATTCTCTGATATCGAATTGGTTGGTTTACTTGAATGTCACGACAGCAATGATGAAGCATATATCAAAGTTAAAGCATTTTTGGACAAAGACTCAAACATCGATGCAATTTTCATTGTTGCCGGCGGTCAGATTGGTACTGCTATGGTAATTGAAGAGAAAAACATGGTTGGCAGATGCAAAATCGTACTCTACGATTTCATGCGTAATATTCTTGAATATATCCAAAAGGGAACTATAACCGCTGCAATCGGACAAGATCCGTTCCGTCAGGGTCATGATCCTCTAATATATTTGTACAACAATGTTTTAACCGGTGAACTTCCGCCAAGTCAAAATATGTGGACAAGAATTGATGTTGTTGACAGAAACAACATCGCCGATTACATCTAAATTCTTTTCATGTTCCGATTATATTGTTTAAATGGTTACTAATCAGAAACTGACATCTAAAAATCTCCACGTTGGCAACTAACGTGGAGATTTCTAAATTATAACTCAAATCTTAAAACAAGCCATTTACATCACGTGGAAATATGATAAGAAGTGTTCCTTTTTCCACCCTAATACAGCTACTGCTATTTGTAAATTCATTGCTTACACCAATCGGATTCGAATTAGTCAGGGAAGCATCCGTCAATTCATATTTAAGTCCCCTTTCAGAAACACCATATGCATTTTCAGAAACAGAAAACACCGACACAATTCCCGCATTGCCGCTTGGAAGTTCAATTTGATTATCGGTAATTACAGTTAATACATTATCATTCGAAAACATAAACCCCCGCCTGCCAATCTGCGATAAATATGTCAGAAGCTGTACATTTGCGAAGGTATGATCGAACCTGCCACCGGTTCCACCATAAATAAAGAAATCCGAATACCCCTTATCAATACCCTGTTTCAGAGCAGCGAACATATCCGTATCATCCTTCATTTCAGGAAGCTTTATGGTATCTTCGCTTTGTGGGCAAAACCCCAGCGAATCGAAATCACCAATTACCAAATCCGGCTTAATTCCTGCATCTTCAAGGATCCTAAATCCTCCGTCGACCGCAATTACCAAATCATCTTCATTAGGCGTCAAATCAAGGCAAAACACTTCTCCCGCGCCTATAACATAGCACTTTTTCATCTAAACAAAGCTCCAAAACAATATCTAAAATTCACAACGCAGAATCAGTTCTTTAACAATTTCTCAAAAAAATCTTTCAAATAATCACCTTCATAATCGCTGATTCTTCCCTCGTCACATAACTTTGCAAACTGTGAATCAACCGGCAGAGAAGCCATATTCTTTATATTATATTTTTCTGCAATATTTTTCAGATTACTTTCACCAAAAACATTAATCTTCTTTCCACAATCCGGGCAAGTTATATAACTCATATTTTCCACAATTCCAAGAATCGGAATATTCATCATATTAGCCATTTTTACTGCTTTTTCAACTACGTTCTTTACCAATTCCTGTGGTGATGATACTATTACAATTCCGTCAACGGGAATAGACTGAAATACCGTTAATGGAACATCACCTGTACCGGGTGGCATATCTACAAACATGTAGTCAACTTCTCCCCACAAAACATCTGTCCAAAACTGTTTAACAACACCCGAAATAATGGGACCTCGCCAAACTACCGGACCGGTTGCATCGTCCAACAGTAAATTAACAGACATGATATCAATACCGCAGTCTGTTGTCGTCGGATTAATTCCATTCTCTACACAAGTTGCTTTTTCATGCACACCAAATGCCGTCGGAATTGAAGGACCCGTAATATCAGCATCAAGAATTGCTGTTTTGTAACCGGCGCGCAAAGCATTAACTGCCAACATCGAAGTTACAAGACTCTTACCTACACCGCCTTTTCCACTTACCACACCGATAACACGCTTTATTTCACTACCTTCGGCCGGATTCTCAAAGGTAATGATATTTTCTCTTTCTCCGCAGCTCTCACCACAACTGCTGCAATCATGATTACATCCTTCGCTCATTTTTACACTCCTATGTTTTTATAAATTTGCTGTACTACTCACAGTCATTACTAGTTTACACCAAAATCAACCTTTGTGGGGAATGAATTTGAAATCATGAAATCAATTGTTACTGTTTAGTTTCAATATCTCTTCATACTCCTCTACTTTTCCTTCTGTAAACGCATCCATATACAATCGAACAGATTTACCATCCTTCATAAACAATCGTATTCTTCTGTCATTACAAACCGTTCTGATAATATCGGATGTTTCATATTTCACAACTATCGTACTATCTTCAATAACAATCTCCTTCTTAGAAACAGTAATTGTTCTACACCATCTGCCTCCAACGCAATTTAAAAGATGCTTTTTGTAGAAATTTACACCCGCAACATAATCACGTATAAGTCCACGATACAGGCAATAAGCCGATGCAATCAAGAGCATGTACTCATTAGAGTACATTACAAAAAGGATTAAACAAGACGCAAACAACACTAACCAGAAAATACCAAAGAACAACTTCTTTCCCGCTCTTTTACTTTCATAAACCCATTCAATATACATTTTTTTCGTAACATCATACTTATTTACAAGCATCCTGTTTTCTCCTAATATCAAAATTTGTTACGGTAATGCATTTTGGCTATATTTGCAATTCTTTTCCGGCACAGACAGCCTGCAAGCGTTCGCCCATAATCTCCTTCAGCCAGGCATAAGCAATCGTGCCGGTACAATGTCCCGAATAATACACAGTATCAGTCATTTTCATGAGCCTGTCTGCAATTTCCTGTACTTCATTTCTATCGTAACTGCAAGAATCCGTTCCTCTCATTCCCATCATATGGAAGCCGCCTACGTATGCCTTGATTTTCTTATCGGGAAAAGCCTTCATTACCTCGGCAACCGCAATATCCACTCCTGAATGCGAACAACTGTTAAAGCACACAAGCCCGTCTTCTTCCTCAAAAACAATAGTTTGCTCATGTTTAAAATCATCATATTGAATTTCATCATCAACCATAACACACATATGCGTATGTATGGCACGTTCCAAAATTCCATCCATACTATGTGAAACAATATAAATGCCGTCAGATACATTAGCCGTACCA
>JAZLIP010000005.1:0-2468 GCA_045617445.1 Lachnospiraceae bacterium
GTCTACATTTTCGATAACTTTCTCTTTGGCGTTGCTGAGAGCTATCGTTTTTTGAGAAATAGCATTAATTGATTCTGCCGAAAGATTAATATTTTCCGTAAGCATTTTATACTGGTCGTCAGTTTGGGATACAATTGAACTTTCCTGCTCAATCAGCGAATATACCTCATTAGAAAGATTAACAGATTTTGAGGATTTTTCAATAATAGTTTGAGCAAGCACACGAATTCTTTCAGCACCGGAAGCACTTTGTTCCGATAATTTTCGAATTTCATCGGCAACAACCGCAAAGCCTTTTCCTGCTTCGCCTGCTCTGGCTGCTTCAATAGAAGCATTAAGGCTTAACAGCTTTGTCTGATCGGAAATTTTCAAAATAAGGTCAACTACTTCATTGATACTGATAATTGATTCATTGGTTTCATTTATCTGGTCTGCAATATCCTTAACGGCGTCAACGGTTCTTGTGTTGGTTTCACGAATTTTGTGAAGACTTGTTAGTGCATTTTCATTGCAATCAATGATTATTGATGACCTTTGGTTAAGGGACTCTACGCCGATTGAAATGTCATTGATTGACTGTCCCATATCATTCATCTGCGTTGAAATGTCAGCAACATGGTCCGAAATCTGATTTGTTGCGATAGCCAGCTCCCTCATTGCATACGCAATCTGTTCTGCCTTTTGCGCACTGCTTTCGCTAAGCACAGTAACGTCTTCAACATTTGTGATAAGTCCGGTAGAAACCTGCTTAACATTACCGATAGTATCATTCAAATTGCATGAAAGTGAATTTGTAGCAGAAAGGAGACTGTTCATTTCACTAATGCGGCTTATATTACCGGAGCTATGCACGTCCAGCGTACCCTTGGAAAGCATGTCTACATTTGAATTGATATGACTTACTGTGGAAGAAATCTTTCTTGCTATAAGGGTAATAAGAATAATGAAGAATACAAATGTTATAAGTGATGAAATAATGACCGTCATAACAACACTTCGAATCTGACATTTGATTTCATCCTTGGTCTGAGACGCAAGCGCAACACCGATGACCTGATCATTTACAATGATAGGGGTAAAATAGCCATAATAGTCAACACCATTGATTACCAGGTCGTTTTTGTATACTCCTTCTGTTAATAATTGTGGATTATCAAGGACAGAGGAGTCTGCTTCAATATCTCGGATACGATATCCGTTTTCATTTTTAATAGATGAAACGGAAGGCGAGCCGGTAATCAAAATGGACATTTCAATGCTTTTGTTATCGAGACTGTCAATGTAATCGTTGAACCGGTCTGCAGTGGCATAACTGATTTGCTTTTCATTGCAATGGTTGGAAAGATTACTTGAGGCAATATAGAGCTGATTGCGCGAGGCGGCTTCAAGATTGGAACGCAACTGGTAGACCGAAGTAATGCTAATAAAAAGAATAGCTATTGTCAGCGGTAACAGAGTTATCAGGATTAGGATTGCTAATAAACTAAAACTACGCTTTGAATCAGAGTTGTTCATATTATTACCTCCTCAACACACACAGGCCAGGGGCACGGGCCAGGGGGACGTACCCTTTGTCATCAGGAGTGTCCCTTTGTCATCATTGTACTATATTTGACTATAGGCTGACAATGGGAAGAAAGTAGCAGAGTTATGTGTTTTTGTGCTACGACGAAGGGCAATTCGATACTGAAAATATAACGGACAAACGCCTCGAGAGTAGGCTTCTATATAAAGGGAAAAGGTGGTACAATACTTATATAAACTCGGGGGAAAATAAAGTATATTTTGAAAGGAGGATTTATGAGCAAAAAATCACTGAAAACTATTTTTGCTATGGTATTATCACTGGCTTTAGCGGTTGGATTGTCAATTAGTGTTTTTGCGGCTTCATTTCAAAAATTTACACCAATTGATAATTCGGATGCGAAGTTGGATGATGACATTCTGACTGTGACGGAGGATGCACATCATTTTTACATTTGGGGACAGTCGGTAATGTTCCAAAATGCAGGTGTTACCGTGATTTTGCCGAACAATGAATCGACATTTGTTGATGTTCAGTTCGATGGCAATTTGTACAAGGGTATAGCAGAGGTACGTATTGTTGATAATCCAAAGAAGAAGGGCATTCTTACCATGGAAGAGGGGTCTATGGTAATTACCGGAATTACGGATTCGGCACAGGAGGCTTTAGTAAAGAAGGCTGTTGCCAAGCAACCGAAGGATTTGCAGGAATTGGAAGCAGCATTAACCGGTGTATCGGCAAGCCTGGCTGCTACAGAGAATTATCTTGTCGGTCCCGGCGGAGCTATGGTAAATGCGGAAGGACAGACTGTTGCAAATAACAGCATTTTCATGAATATGGAGTTTATGGGTGTTGCTAAGGCACAGGCGGACATGGAAACAATGATTAAAAAGTCTATGGAACCGGAAAGAATTCCCGAAGCACCGCAAACTCCACAAAAACA
>JAZLIP010000006.1:0-8576 GCA_045617445.1 Lachnospiraceae bacterium
ACTACTGCGAACAATATTTCGAATGTTGAAACGGAAGGATATTCAAGACAGCAGGTGGTGCAGGAAGCATCAAAGGCTCTTAGAACATATACTACCTATGGTATGGTAGGTACCGGGGTTGATGCCAAGGCGATAGAGCAGGTCAGAAATGAATTCTATGATCTTAAGTATTGGAATTCAAATGCTACACTCGGAAGCTTTGAAGTCAAAGAAGAATATATGTTACAGATTGAAAATTTCTTTACTGAGAAGGATACGGTTCGTGGATTCGGAACAATTTACGGTGATTTGTTTGCAAGTCTTGACGAGGTTTACAAAAATCCGTCAGATAATACAATTAAGACAGAGGCTTTGAGTGAAGCCGGAAATCTTTGTGAATATTTTAATCACATGAGCGAGAACTTGAAGAAACTTCAGCTTGATGCCAATTCGGAAATTAAGAATCAAATAGAACAGATTAATACTATCGGTGCTGAAATAGCTGCACTGAATAAGCAGATAAACATTATAGAAGTTACCGGAATAGTCGCGAATGAATTGCGTGATAAGAGAGCACAGTTTATTGATGAATTGTCAAAGTATGTAGATGTTGAAACAGATGAGGTGCCGGTTTATACAGCTGAGAACAGTGATGAGGAGTCGGGTATTTCAAGATTCTTTGTAAGAATTGCGGGTGGTCAGGAGTTAGTACATAATTACGAATACAACACTTTAGAGTGTGTGGCAAGAGATTACAAAGTAAATCAGTCGGATGCGGAAGGCCTTTACGACATTGTTTGGTCAAACGATCTTCAATTCAATTTATACGGGAAGAATCTTAACGGAACGTTAAAGGGTCTGGTGGAAATCCGAGACGGTAACAATGAAGAATATTTTCACGGTAATATAAATTCGGTTTCTGTAGAAGAAACAGGCGAAGATGTCAGATCCACAGTTAAGATTGCTGCCGATACAACTTATATGCAGGATATAAACAAATGTATCCTTTCAAACAGAGGAATAATTACTCTTGGAACAGGTGAATTTGAATTCGATTCCTGGAGCTACGATTCGGAAGCTAAGGAATACACCTTTGAGGTTAAGGGTGATGCAAGCAGATTTGAGGACAAAATGGCAGCTATCGGAAGTAACGTTGCATTCAAAGGAATTCCTTACTATCAGGAACAGATGAATGAGTGGGTTCGTGAGTTTGCCAAAGCTATGAATGATATTGAACTCAAAGCTAAAGCTCAAGACGGAACACCGGCAGATGTTTTGTTTGGTGCCAAAGATATAACTACCAATGATATGTATCATTTTAAAGAAAATCTTGATTTTAACTCTTCTTCAGACAGCTACTATCAGCTTACGGCGGCTAATTTCATGGTAAATAAGGAAATGGAGAAAAATGTAGACAATTTCCTTACAAATGCCGATTACTACGAAGGTAAAGATCAGCAGGATATCATTAAGGAAATGATGGATGTTCAGACTAATAAGAATAAAATGAATTTCCGTGGATGTACCTCGAAGGAATTCCTGCAGTGTATATTGGCAGATGTTGCGCTTGATACAAGCTCGGCACGAACCTTTACAGAGAATTACACATATATTAATGATTCGATTGTTAATCAGAGATTATCAATTTCGGGTGTGGATAATGATGAGGAAGCTCTTAACCTTGTAAAATTTCAGGAAGCATATAATTTGGCTGCTAAAATGATACAGGTATTTACGGAAGTTTACGACAGACTTATTCTTTCGACCGGAGTGTAAGCTTCGAAGAATTTGGAGGTGTTATATGAGAATTACAAACGGAATAATCAATAACAACACAAAATCAAACATTATGATTAACAAGGAATACGCGGATAATCTTAATACGATGGTTTCGTCGGGGCAGAAAATCACAAGACCTTCCGATGATCCTGTGGTTGCAATTCGTGCGTTAAGATTTAACAGCAATATTTCCGAAATTAATCAGTATTATGACAAGAATATACCTGATGCGGATTCCTGGCTTCAAACTACCGAAACGGCATTGTCTCAGACTGAATCGGTTCTATCTTCCGTATTGGAATGTTTCGTACAGGGTGCATCTGATGATAATACGGCTGAAGACAGAATGAATGTTCTTGCGGATTTAAAGGCGCTTAAAGATCAGATTTATGCAGCAGGAAATGCTGATTATGCCGGACGATATGTGTTTACAGGTTACAGAACAAGTGATTCTCTGACTTTTAAGGAGAATGTTAAGGATTTAACAACAATTGTTGAAACTTTTGATTCTTCAAGCGTAAGAACTTCCACTTATATTTCAGGTGATTTCGATGTAAATAAGACGGCTATACCGGCTGCCGGAACAAATCATACCGAGATAGCAAGTAATGATATTTATAGAATAAGGCTTGCTTATGATGATTTGACAACGGAACAAATTGATACGGAAGGAAATGCATTACCAAAGGAATTTAAGGTTACACTTAAAGACGGAACGGAAAAAATTTATAATGTCGAAGCGGTTGAGCTTTCGACTGATACAAAAGTAAATGATGATTACTATACAAATATCGGTGAAGATGAGGTTAGATTGATTACAACGACAGGTGAATTGATTCTTGGTAAGAATGTGGCACTTTCTTTACAGAGTACAGGTTCAACAGCAGGTTTTGAATATGCCAAAGAGAATTTCCTTGCCAACGATTTAAGACCGGAACACTATTTCGCATGTAAGAACTACGATGATGCATCAGGTGAAGTAATCAGTTACAATTACGATGATTCTGTAGATCCTGCCGTACCTGCATTTGAGAACAGAAAGATTACCTATGATATAGCTTACAATCAGAAGTTGGAAATAAATACAAATGCAAATGAGGTGTTTTCGCCTTCCATAGCAAGGGATGTCGATGAAATTGTGGATGCAACGCAGCAGGTAATTGATGCTGATGAAAAAGTTAAAACATTGGAGAAAATGAAAGAAGACACATCTTATACAGAGGATGAACTTAAGCAGATTTCACTTATGTATGATGCTGCTGTGAAAGAGCGGGATTTACTTAAAGAGAAGATGCAGGATATGTTTTCTAAAGGTATTACAACTTTTAAGGGCTACACGAATAATGTCAATTTAAAACTTTCGAGTGTAGGAAGTATGAGATCCAGACTTGCTCTTACAAAGGAGCGTGTAAGTGAACAATTGGCGAATTTCAAGGAACTTGCAGATACTAATATTAATGCAGAGCTTGCAGAAACAGCAATTGATTTATCCAGTGCCAAGCTTGCATTGGAAGCGGCTCAGTCAGCGGCAGCCAAGGTGGCCAAGACAACGCTGTTAAATTACATTTAGACAGGAAAATATAGTATTTGCTATGGCTTTCTGTTATCATATTGATATGGAGACTATAGTTTACTATTTGAAGGGAGAAGGTTATGACTATTACTACTAAGTTGTTTGGGGATGTTGAAGTTGATGAGAACAAGCTGATTACTTTCGTTCAGGGTATTATTGGATTTCCTGAGCTTAGAGATTTTATGTTGATTTATGATAGTGAGAGACATGGAGGAATCAGATGGTTGCAGTCAATTCAGGAACCTGCTTTTGCAATGCCTGTAATTGACCCATTGGCGGTAATGGAAGAATATAATCCAAATATCGAGGATGAGCTTCTAAAGCCACTTGGTGAGATGGGGGCTGAAGATATGCTTGTTCTGACAACAATCACCGTTCCGTGTGAAATCGAGAAAATGACGGTTAATCTCAAAGCTCCAATCATTATTAACGGCCTTACACGCAAGGCAAATCAGATAATTGTCGAGGAAGATGAATACAAAGTAAAATATCCTGTATACGATATACTTAAGGCAGCTAAGGAAAGGGCAGGTGAGTAATATGTTGGCATTATCAAGAAGAAAAGATGAATCACTTGTTATTGACAATTGTATTGAGATTACCGTACTTGAGGTGAAGGGAGATCAGATTAAGCTTGGAATTAATGCTCCAAAGGAAATTCCGATTTATCGTAAAGAAGTTTATTTGCAGATACAAGAAGCGAATAAGCAGGCTCTTGCTCAAGAGGGTTCAAAGGTTCTTAAGGATTTGTTTTAACGTGATTGTGATTAACGGAATTTTTATATGAAGAGATATTGATTCTTACAATGGAATTGATATCTCTTTTTAATCACATTCAAGAATTTTTGTGATATTTTTTTGAAAAAGTGTTAATTATTTTTTTAATGCGGTCGATATAGGAATCAGAAGCCTGTAAATTATTCTATAGCTACGTAATTTAATAGATATAGAACATTAATCACATGGAGGTGATAACATGCCATCAATTGAACCTATCAGTAATGCTATGTCTTTCCAAGCACAACCCGTGCAGAGTGCGAAGGTGGCAAAAAGCAGTCAACCTGCCACAAATCAGCAGACGTCGGATTTTACAAGTGCGAATTCGGAGATGGTTGCTGTATCAGCAGACAGTAAAACCATTGTTGTAGATTCGGCAAATAAGAGTGAAGCGGACAGTGATTCTAATGAAAATGCGCAAACCGCACAACAGCGTGCCAAACAGAAATCCGAAGCAAGTGCCGAACAGATTAAGAAAGCTGTCGAAGATTTGAATAAGAAAATGGGAAATTCAGAAGTGCTTTATGGAATTCATGAAGGAACAAAGAGAGTAACTATTAAAATTGTGGATAAAGAAACAAAAGAAACTATCAAAGAATTTCCACCGGAGAAAACCTTGGATATGATTGCCAAGGTCTGGGAAATGGCGGGAATTCTTGTTGATGAGAAGCGTTAGGGGGTGTTTCTATGGCAATTCGAATTGCAGGAATGAATTCAGGAATGGATACGGATGCTATGGTTCAGGATTTGGTCAAGGCCTATAGAAAAAAGGGCGATACTTATACCAAATCCAAAATCAAAACCGAATGGAAACAGGATGCATGGACTGATTTAAATAAGAAAATCAGAAGTTTTCAGTCAAAATACGCTGCTAATATGCAGTATTCCACATATTATAATAAGAAATCAACTACTGTATCCGATAGCACGAAGGCATCTGTTGTTACTGCCGATAATGCTGTAAACGGAACACAGACGCTTGAAATAACAGATCTTGCCAAATCGGGATATCTTACAGGTGCTAAGCTTGCAAGTGGTACAAATGGTGATACCACACTCGCGGATTTGGGATATGCAGGCGGTGCTACGACTATTACCATCAATAAAGGTACAGCGGATAAAGATGGTAACTTTAGTGCCGAGCCGTTAACGTTTGAAATTAATAATGATACGAAAATCAGTGATTTTGTGAAGTTTGTTTCGGCAGCAGGGCTTAATGCGAATTTTGATGAAAACAACGGAAGAATGTTTATTAGTTCCAAAGAATCGGGAGCTGATAATAATTTCTCATTTGATACAAGTGATGCGAATGCAGCAAGCGCACTTTCGGCTCTTGGACTTACGGGAGAAGGAAGCGTTAAGATAGATGGTACAAATGCCAAGATTCTTCTTAACGGAGCCGAATTTGAATCAAACAATAACACATTTAATGTTAACGGACTTACTATTACGGCCAAAGAGAAAACCGCCGGTGAAATCAGTATTTCTACAGATACTGATTATCAGGGAATATATGATGATATTAAATCTTTTATTAAAGATTACAGTACATTGATTAATGAAATGGATAAGCTGTATAATGCTGCAAGTGCCGGAAGCTACGAGCCGCTGACCGATGAAGAGAAGGAAGCGTTGACAGATTCCGAGGTTGAGAAGTGGGAAACAAAGGTTAAGGATGCTCTTTTAAGACGCGACAGTGACCTTGGAACGATTTTTAATTCTTTAAAAAGTACAATGCTTGATACTTATGAGGTTAACGGTGAGAAGTTAAGTCTTTCGACTTTTGGAATTAATACACTGGGGTATTTTACCGCTAATGATTTCGAGAAAAATGCGTATCATATTGATGGAGATCCGGATGATGAGAATACCTCTGCCAATACGGATAAATTGAAAGCAGCAATTGCTTCGGATCCCGGCAAAGTTGCAGGCTTTTTCCAGAAGCTTACAAAGACTCTGTATGATAATATGAGTAAGCTTGGAACAAGTACAAGTAACAGATCGTATGGAAATTTCTTCGATGATAAGAAATATAAGTCGGATATTACATCGTGGGAGAGCAAGGTTTCCAAATGGGAAGATTATGTTACAAGTATAGAAGACAGATACTACAAGCAGTTTGCTCAAATGGAAAAAGCAATGGCTACTCTCAATTCTCAGCAGAGTTATTTGGCCGGATTGTTCTCATAAAATATCTAATGATTTCATTTACAAGTAATCTACATGGAGGTTGTTTTTAATGACAATGAACAATGCGTATGCACAATACAATCAGAATAAAATAATGACAGCATCTCCACAGGAATTGACTTTGATGTTGTATGAAGGTGCTATTAAATTCTGTAATATAGCAATAATGGCAGTTGAGAAGAAAGATATACAGAAAGCACATAACAACATTATGAAAGTTGAACATATAATTGAGGAGTTTCAGGCAACCTTGAATTTTAAGTACGCCGTTGCAAACGATTTTAACAATGTATACAATTACCTTATGACGAGGTTGCGTGAAGCAAATATGACGAAGAATAAGGAGATTCTTGAGGAAGTTCTTACTCATCTTCATACGATGCGTGATACATGGAAAGAAGCTATGTCACTTGCAAGAAAGTAGAGATTAATATGCAGGAAACGGATAACTATTTACAAATAATGGTTGAGAGTCTTGAGAAAAAATCCGAGATTCTTGACAAAATACTTGAGAAGAACGAAGCTCAGAAGGCTTGTGTCAAAGACAAGAAATATGATGATGTTAATTGGGACGCATTTAATGTTCTTGTTGCTGAGAAAGAAACCTTTATTGATAAAATTAATGAATTGGACGAAGGATTTGAGTCGATTTATGCAAGAATTAAGGATGAAGTTCTCGGAAATAAGGAGAAATACAGGAGCTATATTTTAAAACTTAAGGAATTGATTTCTTCTTTGACGGATAAGGGTGTCAAGATTCAGACGACGGAAGACAGAAATCGTCAGTTGGTTGAGAAAGTATTCTTCAATGCCAGGAAAGAAATTAAGCAGCAGAAGGTTAGCATGAAGGTTGCAAGTAATTACTACAAGACGATGAGTAATTCAACGGTTCGAAGTGCTGAAGAAATGTTTCTTGACCAGAAGAAATAATATGTTTGGTGATGTGGGTGTTGCCACAGTAGAAAAGCCATCAACTTTTGAGTTGATGGCTTTTCTATATCAAATAAATCACATAAGCTCACGAACGATTTTTTGATATTCTTCAAGAAGTGCAAGTAATTCAGGCTTGTAGGTTGCATACATCCCTATGCGATTTATAAAGCATTGATGGATTGTAAGAACGAACTTGTCTTGTGATATTCCGGCACGTTCCATTAAGCTGCAAAATGAATCCCGATGTTGTAAAACGAATGATGAAAATACGCGTATGGCATCTTCTTCGTTGTGCCCCTGTTTGCTTATTTGAGTATCGTATTCTCTGCCCATAACGTTATGTTCATTTACAAAACCTATATTGGAAATTGAAGCAAGTCTAAGCCAGTATTCGTAATCATGAGCGTATTTGAAATTTGGATTAAAATCTCCTGTATCAGTAAATATTTTCTTTTTGCCTAACAAAGAACAGCCGTGAAAAGCATTTCCATAAAACAATAGTTGGTGATATATCCAATGGCTATCAGACAAAACTGTTTTTGCCAAATCATCTGTAAAGTAGTCGATTCTTTTTAGATTATTGTTTTCATCAATGATGACACTTTTACTAAAACATGCGTCCATATTTGGATTGCTTAGTAGATAGTTCAACTGAGATTCAATCATAGTATCGAAGTACAAATCATCAGCGCTTAACCAACTGATATAATCACCTGTGGTTTCTTTAAGTGCACGACTAATGGTTTTTGCAGTTCCTTCGTTAATTGATTTGTTTACAAAAATAATTTTGCCCGGATATTGAGTGACATAGCTTTCAATAATTGAGGGAGTGTTATCGGTTGAACCATCATTAACTATAACAAGTTCTATATTGCTATAGGTTTGGGTTAATACACTTTCAATAGATTGAGATATGAAATTTTCAGCGTTATATGCAGGCATTACAACTGACACTTTGTTCATTATATATGTATTCCTTTCGTTGCTTGATTTTTATTTTTATGCAGGGTATATTGTCGAATAGATGAATATTTTCGTTTGGTAGTCACATATTTACATAAGAAATACAATCAAGAATATTGTATCATAGAACGAGTTGCTGACAACAGCAGAAATCAGTTATATAGCTATCAAACGATTTACACCTCTTGAAAAGTAAGAATCTCTGTATAAGTGTAAGGGTAGTTAAAAATATATGATAATTAATCGTAACTATTCAGAACACCATTCGCAAAATCGCCTTTTCAAGGCTTTTCTTTTGCTCATGTTGTTACTTCGCCATATAAAACTGCTCATAATATTCTTTGCAAGCAAAATATTTTGAGCAGTTTTGCATGGCTCTGAA
>JAZLIP010000007.1:0-24632 GCA_045617445.1 Lachnospiraceae bacterium
ATTCAGAACACCATTCGCAAAATCGCCTTTTCAAGGCTTTTCTTTTGCTCATGTTGTTACTTCGCCATATAAAACTGCTCATAATATTCTTTGCAAGCAAAATATTTTGAGCAGTTTTGCATGGCTCTGAATAGTTACGAATTTTCTTCATTTTTCACGGTTTTGTTATAGAGCAACTTTGCGAAAAATATAGAAGTTCATTGGCGTTGTTTTAAGAAGATGTGCCGGGGATTTAACAGTAACAAACATTTTGCGATATTTGCTTGCAGATTGATATAAGGTATGATATTCTTGATTTGACTTTGACAGTCAAGGGGATTGTAATGTTGTAATGTTACTACTCAGTGGTAGGTGGGACACTTGCTGTTTCCGCCGTAAGAAGATTGATAGCCAAAATGCATTGCGAAGGTAATTGGTATGTATTTTTACTTGTTACCGGTCAGGAACTGAACAGTAACAAGTAAGTTTGTCAGAGGGTGACACATATTGTAAGGGGGGTATTTATGAATCCGAAATTTTTTGATGTAAAGAAAGATAAACAAGATGCGATTATTAATGCTGCATTGAAGATTTTTGCAGAGAATGGATATAAGAAATCCAGCACAGACATTATTGTTAAGGAAGCAGGAATTTCCAAAGGTTTGTTGTTTCATTATTTTGTCAGTAAGCAGGGATTGTATGAATTTGTTTATGACTATTCGGTTAAGTATATGATGCTTGAATTGACCCAATCGGTCAAACGTGGCGAAAAGGATTTTTTCGAAATCCAGCGTCAGATTGAACTGGCTAAAACAAGAGTAATGAAGAATTATCCTTATATGCAGCAGTTCTTGAGCGGTATTAAATTTGAAACCGGCGAGGAAGCGCTGGAGGCAATTGAAGAATCAAAGGGTATTCTTGCTGAAACTTATGATAATATTTATCGTCAGGCAGATTTGACAATGTTTTACTCCATGATTGATGTTTCAAAGGTTGTGAACATGATTGGATGGATGTCGGAAGGATTTATTAAGGATAAGTTCCGCGAGGGTAATCCTGATTTAGATGAGATGAACGCCGAGTTTGCACAATATTTGTCCATGCTTAGGGATTCGTTCTACAAGGGAACCGGTCAGGGGCTTTCTGCCGTAATCGATAATCTTGAATCAGGTAATGACAGCGTTGTAATGGATAGCATCAGAGATGCATTGGGCAAGAAAGCTGTTAGTGAATTGACTTTCGAGGAACGTCTTGCTGCCGGAAAGAAGCCGCTTGTTGAGATTCCTGATGAAGAGAAAGAAGTAGAGAAAGAAGTAAAGAAAGAATCGGAAAAAGAAGATTTAGCTGATACTTCGGAAAATGAAATCAAAGATATTGCCAAGGAAGCTATGGCAGACAGTATAAATAAAATCAATGAGAGGGATTTGAACAAAACCGAAAGTGTATCTGCTGTGAATGAAGATGCTATTCCGGATGATGACGCAGATACTAACGCGGATTTAAACGATTCCGAAAACGATGCAGTTAATGACTCTGATGCAAGTGCGGAGGAGGCTGCCGTTGTGAACGAAGCGTCTGACAGCAATAATGAAAATAATATTTTGGAAGAAGAAACGGATAGGGTCGGAGCTTTGGATGATGGTGATTCTGAACATGACAGACGGATTAAGGAAGTTGGACCTGCACCTAAATTGCCGGAAATTAATTCTGAAACGATTAATAAGATGACTGTGCCCGCTGATGATGCGGATGATGGAATGGCAACTTACTATCCACTGAGATTTTGATGAATCGGTATGATTTTACAATAAGCAGCAATCCGGTTGCACATAGGAAGGATTGTTGCTTATTATATCTCAATTTGAGATGATTCCTTCCGCAATAGGGAGATGTATGGTAGAGGAAGATTATGTATCGATTTTTACTTATCTTAATAATAATATCCATATTCTTGTTTATTTGTGAAATGGGATATGTTTTACTTCATATCAAGAGCAAAATGCACGGTTTTTTATTTTTCTATTTGATGTCATGCCTTATTAATAACGCGGGATATTTGTGTGAAATGGTTTCAACGACTATGGAAGGCGCTTATACAGCTACACGGCTTTTGTATGTCGGTAAAGTTTTTATTGCTTTTTCTTTGTTCATTTTTGTTTTCTTTTTTTGCAAAGTTGAAATAAAAAACTGGGTAATTGTTTCGTTGTTTTTGATGCACAATGTTTTCTTGATTTTGATTCTTACAAATAATTTCCATCATCTTTATTATTCTTCGGTTTCTCATGTGTACTCGGGATTGTTTCCTCATAATGTTTATGGACATGGTCCGGTATATTTTGTGTTCCAGATTCTTCAAGTAGTGTACCTTGTTATTGCTGCTGTTGTTGCGATACGGGCAAGTAAGAAATTCAGTACGCGTGAAGAAAAGATACAGATAGCATTTCTTGTCGGCGCACCTTCAACTGCCACAATCGGTTTGGTTGTTTTTATGACCGGTGTAACAAAGGGATTTGATACAACAAATATCGGCTTGTGCATAAGCTCTGTTGCAATGATGTATACTTTGTTCAGATATAAGCTTGTAGATACAGAGGAACTTGTTAAGGGCGAAATACTTGATTCTTTTGATGATGGTATTATTGCGCTTGATGCAAGTAACAATCTTGCTTATATGAATAATTCAACGCATGATATTTTCCCGGATTTGGGTGAAGGTCAGGAACTTAAAGAATTGCTGCGAAAATTTGACTCTTGCAGTCTTTTGAGAGAAAAAATTGAAATTAGTGATAAGATATTTGAAATTCATAACAAGAGATTATATCAGGGGAAAATATACAGAGGCAGCATGTATATTCTTGATGATGTAACAGAATTGTCTAAGCATAACAAGGAACTTCGCGAAGCAAAAGAACGGGCCGATCGTGCAAACAAAGCCAAATCCGATTTCTTGTCTAATATGTCTCATGAAATTCGTACACCAATGAATGCTGTTGTCGGAATGACGGAAATTCTGCTTCGTGATGAGAATCTTTCGGATTCGCAGAAATTCTATCTCGATAATATTTTGAATTCCGGCAAGGCGTTGATTGAAATAATTAACGATATTCTTGATTTTTCCAAAATCGAATCTGGGAAATTTGATATTGTTGAAGATGATTATGAAGTGCATAAAATGCTTTCGAATCTTGAGGTTGTTTTTAATACAAGAATTGGTGATAAACCTGTGGAACTTATATATAACATTGACAAGAAGTTGCCTTATATGCTCAGAGGTGATGCAGTCAGAATACGTCAGGTTGTAATTAACCTTATGAATAATGCCATAAAGTTTACCGACAAAGGATATGTTAAAATGCATCTTGATGTTATGCGAGTGGATGATGAAAAAATCAATTTGCGTATAATTATTCAGGATACGGGAATCGGTATTAAACCTGAGGATCTGTCTGCACTTTATAAATCCTTTACGCAGCTTGATGCTAAGAAAAATCACTATAAGGAAGGTACGGGGCTTGGACTTGCGATTTCTAAACAGCTTGTTGAACTTATGGGCGGAACAATAGAAGTTGATAGTGAATATGGTGTTGGGACGACTTTTGTTGTTGTGATTCCGCAGAAAATCGTAAAGGAAAAAGCTGATGTTAAAGCAATTGATGAGGAAAAGAAAGAAATTGATTTAACTCTTTTGACCGGAAAGAATATTTTGATTGCTGAAGATAATAAGGTAAATGCTGAGGTTGCCAAAGGCTTGCTGGCACCTTTGAAGATGAATATAAGCTTTGCGCAAAATGGTCTTGAGGCTTATGAAAAAATACGAGCATTTGACTATGATTTGGTTTTGATGGATCACATGATGCCGATTATGGATGGCGTTGAAGCAACAAAGAAGGTACGTGAATTGCCGGGAGATAAGTATAGAAAAATTCCGATAATCGCGCTTACTGCCAACGCTGTTTCAGGCGCGAGGGATATGTTCTTTGAAACCGGAATGAATGATTTTGTCAGTAAACCGATTGATTACAATGAAATATGCGGAGTGTTAAGTAAATGGATGCCTAACTAATGTGGTATTGAAATTTTTATGAGTTATGTTTATAATACGAATATTGAAGTGACTTCTATCCACATTTTACATCATGTCATTACAGTTCGTAATTGATTTCCGATGATTGTTTTGTATAGATGAGCGTGATGCCTTTTGGCATTTGGTAATAGAAATAAATTGGAGGTACTATGAATCGAGAAAAATACGAATCTTTAGGGAGTGCAGTTCTTAAGGATATTGCAAAGAGCCGTGGGATTAAGGGCGTATCGGCAATGAAGAAAGCAGATGTCATTAATGCAATGCTTGCACTTGATGCAGAACTTTCTAAAGCTACAGATGAGGAAGAAAAAGCCCGAATGGAAAAGAAAACTCAAGAAGAAAAATCCAAAGTGGAAGAGAAATCCAAAATGGAAGAGAAATCCAAAATGGAAGAGAAACAGGCAGGGAACATACCAAAGAAAGAAAAGACAAGCGGTGAAAAGAAAGAAGCAATGCAGGAAGAAAATGCGATTGATACTAAAACCGCAGAAACGTCCGAGGAAAATTTTGATGATTCTGCCAAGAAAGCAGCAGATTCCGAGGGTGTGGATATTTCTGATGAGAAGAGAAGTTTAGACAGTGGTATTCTTGCTGAGGGTATACTTGAAGTTCTTGCTGATGGATATGGGTTTATTCGTAGTGAGAACTACCTTCCGGGTGAGAATGATGTATATGTGGCACCAAGTCAGATTAGAAGATTTGGACTGAAAACCGGTGATATTATTTCGGGAAATACCCGTGTAAGAACACAAAGTGATAAATTCGGTGCGCTCTTATATGTAAAAACAATAAATGGGGTTCTTGCCAGTCAAATGAGCCGACGTAAGAATTTCGAAGATTTGACACCCATTTTCCCAAATGAGAGACTTAAGCTTGAAGTACCAGGCGGCAGCGTTGCCATGAGAATCATGGATTTGATGTCTCCGGTCGGTAAAGGACAACGTGGTATGATTGTATCGCCACCAAAGGCAGGTAAGACAACGTTGCTTAAAGAAGTTGCCAAATCAATTACCAGAAATAATCCTGAAATGCGTCTGATTATTCTTCTTATTGATGAACGTCCGGAGGAGGTTACTGACATTAAGGAAGCAATAGAAGGTGACAATGTTGAAGTTATTTATTCAACTTTCGATGAACTTCCGGAACATCACAAAAGGGTTTCCGAGATGGTTATTGAGCGTGCAAAGCGTCTTGTTGAGAGCGGTCAGGATGTGATTATTCTTTTGGATTCAATCACACGACTTACAAGAGCCTACAATATGACGGTTCCGCCAAGTGGTCGTACTTTATCCGGCGGTCTTGATCCTGCTGCCCTGCATATGCCAAAGAGATTTTTCGGCGCTGCGAGAAATATGCGAGAGGGTGGATCGCTTACTATTTTGGCAACGGCACTTATTGAAACCGGAAGTAAAATGGATGATGTGGTTTACGAGGAATTTAAAGGAACCGGTAATATGGAAATGGTGCTGGATCGCAAGCTGTCGGAGAAGAGAGTTTTCCCTGCCATAGATATTCCAAAATCCGGTACCAGAAGAGAAGATTTGTTACTTAATCGGGAAGAACTTGAAGCAATCAATGTTATGCGTAAGGCTTTAAATGGTCTTAAAGCAGATGAAGCTGTTGAAAAGATTCTTGATATGTTTGTTCGAACGAAGAATAATAATGAGTTCATTCAGACTGTTAAGAAAATTCGTTTTATTTAAAAATTCACTTGCAATAGCTAAAACGCTGTGATACAATTAACAAGCTGTTTCAGTGAATAATAAGTGTTTGGCTTGCTGCCTGTCGGGAGGCTGAACAGTAACTTTAGTTTAATTATAGAGAGGTGAAATTATGAGAGAAGGAATACATCCAAATTATCAACAGGCTACGGTAACCTGTAACTGTGGAAATACTTTTGTTACCGGTTCAACAAAACCTGAAATTCATGTTGAAATTTGTTCCAAGTGTCATTCATTCTACACAGGTCAGCAGAAGAATGCCAGAACTGATGGACGTATTGAGAAGTTTAATAAGAAATACGGCGTTGCAAGCAAATAATGAGGTCAAAAGGTTGAGGCGTATACCTCAACCTTTTCTTATGATTAAGATAAAGTTCGTGCAGTGGATGTTCCTTTTACTTGAAATGAGTTTGGAATCAGGTAACGGAATCAAAGACTCACGAGTGAGTCTTGAATGAACCTAGGAGTGGTTAATATGACGAAGAAGAAATTAAGCGATCATTATTCCGGAATCGGTGGACAGGCTGTTCTTGAAGGAATAATGATGAAAAATAAGGATAAATATGCGGTTGCTGTCAGAACTCCGGGAGGAGATATCAATGTTGCAATCGAGGAATATGAATCCTTTGCACCGGGTAAGAAGTTGAATACCATACCATTTATAAGAGGTGTGTTTAATTTTATTGATTCTCTTATTCTTGGTACCAGAACATTGAATTACTCGGCGTCTTTTTATGAAGAAGAGGAGGAGAAACTTACAAGAAAGCAGAAACAGAAATTTCTTGATCGTATATTCGGTGAGAGCGCCGAGAAGATTCTGTCGGGATTTACTGTTGTGTTATCAATTGTGCTTGCGGTTGCACTTTTTATGCTTTTGCCGTATTTTCTTTCGCAATTTTTACGTAAATGGGTCATTTCGGAAACGGCAATTGCTATACTTGAGGGTGTTATAAGGATTGTCATTTTTCTTGGATACATTATTTTGATTTCTTGTATGAATGATATAAAACGAGTCTTTATGTATCATGGTGCCGAGCATAAATGTATTAATTGTTTGGAAAACGGTTTGCCGTTGACAATTGAAAATGTCGCTAATTCTTCAAGACAGCATAAGAGGTGCGGAACAAGTTTTCTGTTCCTTGTTGTATTTATAAGTGTGATTTTGTTTGTATTTATCAGAGTTTCGTCTCCGATTATGAAAGTGGTTGTTCGTATTTTGCTGATTCCTGTTATTGCGAGTATTTCATATGAAATAATTCGATTGGCAGGTCGAAGCAATAACATTTTTGTACGTATTATTTCGGCGCCCGGATTATGGCTGCAGAAATTGACAACAAGAGAACCGGACGAAACGATGATAGAAGTAGCGATGGTGGCAGTGGATGCTGTGTTTGATTGGAGAGAATATCTATACGAGGAATTCGGTATGGATGTCTTAGGGTTATATTAAATATGACGTTACGTGAAGTGATTACAGAAGGCAGCAAAATTCTTCGCAGCAATGAAATTACGGATTGTGAAATAGATGCAAGATTGCTCCTTGAATATGTATTTGATGTTAGTCGTAATGAGCTTATTCTTTATGGCGACAGAAATGTTGATGATGTTTTATGTAAACGATATTTTGAACTTATTCAAAAGAGAACCGAGCACGTGCCTTTGCAGTATTTAACCGGAACACAAGAGTTTATGGGCTTGGAATTTCTGGTTAACGAGAATGTTCTGATTCCGAGACAGGATACAGAATGTCTGGTAGAAGAGGCTATGCTTGTTACGGAAGACGGAATGCAGGTGCTTGATATGTGTACCGGTTCCGGTTGCATAATAATATCGCTTGCGAAATATAAGAATGAAATTGATGCTTGTGGCGTTGATATTTCAGAGGATGCTCTTTTACTGGCAAGAAAGAACGCTGAAGGTAATCAGGTTGATGTTGAATTTGTTAAGAGCAATTTGTTTGAAAATATTGAAACATCAAGGAAATTTGATATTGTAGTTTCAAATCCACCATATATTGAAACATCACAAATTGAAATGCTTATGCCGGAAGTACGTGATTATGAACCAAGACTTGCACTTGATGGTGATGAGGATGGTTTGATTTTTTACCGAAAAATCACGGAGAGGGTTGTTGATTATTTAAGACCGGGGGGCTGGTTGCTTTATGAAATAGGTTGCAACCAGGGTGATAGTGTATCGAAAATTTTGGAGGATAAAGGTTTTTTAGAGGTTAGTGTCGTTAAGGATTTGGCCGGTTTACCGCGAGTTGTGAAAGGAAGATTGAGATGTTTGACAAGTTAGATGATCTTATAATGAGATATGAAGATATTATGAATGAACTTAATGAACCCGGTGTTGCTGACAATCAGAAGCGTTTTAGAGAGCTTATGAAGGAGCAGAGCGATTTGTCACCTATTGTTGAAGCTTACAGGGAATACAAGAAAAGTAATCAGGATATAGAGGATTCGCTTGCAATGCTTCAGGAAGAATCGGATGAAGAAATGCGAGAAATGCTCAAAGAAGAACTTAATGAAGCTAAGAAGAATGTTGAAGAGTTAGAGGAACGTCTTAAAATTCTGCTTCTTCCCAAAGACCCTAATGATGACAAGAATGTTATCGTCGAGATACGCGCGGGAGCAGGCGGTGACGAAGCTGCATTGTTTGCTGCTGAGATATACAGAATGTATGTGCATTACGCAGAAGGCCGTCGATGGAAAGTTGAGACGATGGAAATGGAAGAAATCGGAATTGGTGGTATGAAGAGCGTTACTTTTATGCTGACAGGTACAGGGGCTTATTCGGTAATGAAATATGAGAGTGGTGTTCACCGTGTGCAACGTGTTCCGGAGACTGAATCGGGCGGAAGAATTCATACATCAACAATTACCGTTGCAGTTATGCCGGAAGCAGAAGATGTTGACGTTCAAATTGACGAGAAAGATATACGAATTGATGTATGCAGAGCATCTGGAAATGGTGGTCAGTGTGTAAATACAACGGACTCGGCAGTGCGACTTACTCATTATCCGACAGGAATTGTTATTTACTCGCAAACCGAGAAATCGCAGCTTCAAAATAAAGAGAAGGCATTTGCTCTTTTACGTACCAAGTTGTACGATTTAGAACAGCAGAAGGCTCATGATGCCGAGGCTGAACTTAGAAAGAGCCAGATAGGTACAGGTGATCGTTCGGAGAAAATCAGAACCTACAACTTTCCGCAGGGACGTGTTACCGACCATAGAATAAATCTGACATTATATAAATTGGATAAAGTTATGAACGGTGATATTCAGGAGATTATTGATGCATGTATTGCGGCCGATCAGGCTGCCAAGTTAAGTCGCATGAACGAAGAAGGTTAGGATATGCTTGAAATTGAAACAGTGGCATTAAATGACGAAGAAAATGTCATAGAAATAATTGATCAAAGGCTCTTACCTTCCAAAGTGGAAGTAATTAAGCTTGCAACACCGGAAGATGTTTGGGAAGGAATTAATCAGCTTAAGGTTCGCGGAGCACCGGCTATCGGAGTTACCGCAGCATTTGCAATATATTTAGCGGTTAAGAATTGTGTTGATTTGCCGGTAGATGAATTTGTTGAAGTGTTTAGACGCAATAAAGAATATTTGAATTCTTCCAGACCTACAGCGGTAAATTTGTCATGGGCATTAAACCGCATGGAAGAGGTAGTGCTTGCAAACAGAGAGAAAGACGTTAAGGAAATCGTGGAGCTGCTTCGTTTGGAGTCTATATCCATTAGGAATGAAGATATAGAAATGTGCCGTAAGATTGGCGAAAACGGGTTGAGTCTTGTTAATAAGAATGCAGGTATTCTTACTCATTGTAATGCGGGAGCACTTGCTGCCACGAAATACGGAACAGCAACCGCACCGATTTATTTAGGACATTCCAAGGGATATGATTTTAAAGTTTATTGTGATGAAACACGACCACTTCTTCAAGGCGCAAGACTGACAGCGTTCGAATTACAAATGGCAGGAATAGATGTTACACTCTGCTGTGATAATATGGTCTCTTCTCTTATGCGGAACGGTTTGATTGATGCGGTGTTTGTTGGTTGCGACCGTGTTGCAAGAAACGGTGATGTGGCAAACAAAATCGGAACGTCTATGGTTGCAATTGTGGCTAAATATTATGGAGTACCTTTCTATGTATGTGCGCCAAGCTCTACCATTGACATGAAAACATTGACCGGTGAGGATATTGTAATTGAGCAACGTCGTGGTAGTGAAGTAACAACGATGTGGTATGAGCGAAGGATGACACCAAAAGGTGTTGGTGTATACAATCCTGCTTTTGATGTTACAAATGCGGAATTAATTAGCGCAATAATCACCGAAAAAGGTGTTTTGAGACCACCGTTTGATTTTTCGTCACTATTCAACTTATAAGTGACACAAAAATAACGGATATTTTGGAGTTTTTTTGGCTAAAATTTCCAATTATGATGTGCAATATGTTCATAAAGAAGATTGCGAAATTGAAAACACACTTAATTAGTTAGCAATATGCTGTAAAAAACGTTGAATGCATTAAGAAAAAATAACAAAATACACAAATTATTGCGGTACAAGAACAACAAACCACTATATGTGGATACCTTGACCAATGTGTTATATTGTAGTAGAGTTCACCTAACGGAAAAACGCATGGTAGTTTTTTATCTCAGTGAGAGAATCCCTCACTTCTATAAGTGGGGGATTGACAAATTAGTCTAAGTGGGGATTCAATCTCCCGCTGAGATGAATGCTCCGCGAGGATGCGCAGGGATTCGAATCTGAATATTGTCAGATGAAGCTGACCCGAATCCCCGTCAAGATGCGCGAGTGAATATTGAATAAAGGAAGGGGTACTCAATATGCAGGAACGTAAAATTAGGTTAAATTGGGGTAATGTTTCAGAGTTTGTTCAAAAAGCTTCAAAGTGTGATTTTGATATTGATATTTCCTACAATCGTTTTGTTATTGATGCTAAATCGATTTTGGGCGTTTTGGGTTTGGATCTTACTCAGATTTTGACTGTTAAATATGGTGGATATAATCAGGAATTTGACAAAATGATACAAAGTATTAGTGTTGGCTAAATAAGTTGATTCAAATGGTCCTCTACTTTATGTGGAGGACCATTTGAATTCATGGTTGATTTTTTGGAATATAGTTTTTGACTATTCCATATACGTATGCTAACATTGTTACTGTTCAGGCTTGATTGGCAATACGCAAAAATGTATGCGTTGTTGCCTTTGGTAATGCAGTTTGCGGACTTAGAGGAGAGCAGTAAAATGTATTTCATTTTTAAATATATTTCGTTTGCGGTGGTGGCACTCTTTTGTGTGGTGGCAATTTTTGATAAAAAAGAGAGTTCTAAAATATCTGATAATATTGCAGTACGAAAATTCACGATTCTATTTGAAACCGGAATAAAATTACTTGATAAGTATTGGTTAGTTGCTTTGATGGGGATATTTGCGGTTTTTCTTTTTACACGTTTTTTCGCTTTGGACATAGTGCCCTCCGGTGCGCATGTAGATGAAATCGGTTACTGGTATGATGCCCATAATCTTGCCGAATATGGTACTGACCGTATGGGAAACAGATATCCGTGGTTGCCGGCTTCCTATGGTGACGGACACAATCCTTGCTATGCATATATGTGTATGATAATGCTGAAAATTTTCCCGTTTTCCGTAAAGCTTATGCGAGCTGTAATGGGTATAAGCGCAATTCCGTGTTTTTTTGCTTCCTTTGGAATTACTCATCAATTGTATGAGGATAGGAAAATTGCACTTCTTGGTCCAATCCTTGTTACGATTACACCATATATTTTTGCAGCAAACAGATGGGGCTTAAATGCCAATCAGATGCTGTATGTCGGAACTGTGATTCTGTATTTTACTGTAATGGCATTAAAATATGACAAAATAAAATACTATATTTGCATGGGTGTGTTTTTGGGAATAAGCCTTCTTACGTATCATTTGTCATACATAATGATGCCGTTATATTTTATATGTCTTTTTATATACCTGATTATCGTTAGAAAATTTGAGTGGAAGAAGGCATTTGCGGCATTTATTCCGTTTGCTCTGATTGGGATTCCGACATTTCTGGAGCAGTTGGTTAATATCGGTCTTATTAAGCCTTTCTATTTCGCGGGTTCTGATTATCAGAGACTTAAAGTATATCGGGTTGGGGAAATAGCACCGATTAATTTTGTTAAAAACATAGGAAATATTGTTACACTTGTTTTTGGAGACAATGTGTACAATTACAATTCGGTTAAGGAATTTGGAACACTGCATTGGGCATCGATACCGTTGCTTATGACCGGTTTGGTTCTGGGCGTGATTGTGAGTGTTAAAACAATCAGAAAACGTGAACTGAATTTGTTTACACCAATCTTGATTTATACAGCATGTGTTTATCTTGGTTTCATTAGCGTTATCGGTTGTAATTCATATAAAGCTAATGCAATTTATATTGCTTTTATTGTAATGATTATTGCCGGATTCAGATTTGTTTTGGGATATTCTGTTGCGGATTGCTGCTGTGTTGTGAACGGGAATCCTAAAGAAAGCGGTAAAGAGGCAAAATTGGGGAATTCTTCAAGAAGATTTTTTGTTGTTTCTACGTTGTTGATACTTGCACTCAGTTTCTTGCTTTATACAGAATTTTACTTTAGAAGAATGAACAGTACTTATGGTTTGCTTGCATTGTTTATGTCGACTGAAACGGGCGATATGGTAAAATATGAGGAACAGACATACAATCCTCTCGGTGATAAGAAAGTATATATGGAATTAAATTATGAAAACAGAGATTATGCGGATTGGATGATTGCACTTTATACGGAAATGAATCCTACGGTGTTTACTGATTATGATTTCAAAAAGCTTGATACACCTGAAGAAGAGAAAAATACTGTGGTTATGGATCATTTTGTATTTGCATTTCCAAGTGATTTTGATGAAAATGAAGATGCGGTTTATATATTGGGAAGTAACTGGGATCATATTTCGGGTTATTTGACGAGCATTGGTTTTAATTGCGATACAACATTTCAGGGATATAAAATTCTTTATAAATAGGAGCTTATTATGGAGCGAAAAATTCATAAACTTTCAATAATTATTCCGGTGTATTTCAATGAAGAGAATTTATATTCGCTATATGAGAGTTTAAGTGCGGAAATATTTGATAAAGTTGAATATGATTACGAAGTTATTTTGGTGAATGATGGTTCTTTGGATAGAAGTTGGGAAATTATTGAAGAGTTAGCGAAGAAGAATTCTCATATCGTAGGAATTAATCTTTCCAGAAATTTTGGCTCACATGCGGCTATTCTTTGTGGTTTGGCTAATTCAACAGGTGATTGCGCGGTAGTAAAAGCGGCTGATTTGCAGGAACCAACAAGTATGATACTTGATATGGTGGTTGAATGGGAAAATGGAAATAATGTTGTATTGGCTGTACGTGAGGGGCGCAATGAGAGCTTTTCCAAAGTGACCTTCGCGAATCTTTACTACAAAATAGTTCGTAAACTGGCACTTTCAAATATGCCGCCGACAGGCTTCGATGTTTATCTTATTGACAGAAGAGTTATAGAAGTACTTAATTTGCTTGATGAAAGAAACAGTGCTCTCACCTGCCAGATATTGTGGAGCGGATTTAAAACCAAGGAAATTACATATACCAGACTTGCGAGAGAGGCGGGTAGAAGCCGTTGGACGCTGCATAAGAAAATTCGACTTGTAATGGACACTTTGTTCAGTTTTTCAGCAGTACCGATAACAATCGTTTCCTGCATTGGTGCATTTTCGTTCCTTGGCGCACTTGTATGGGGAATAATTGAGATTATACTTAAGCTTATGAATGTTATTGATGTTGAAGGTTGGACAACCTTGTTTATTTTTAATCTCGGTAGCTTTGGAATTACTATGTTTACATTGGGAATACTTGGTGAATACCTGTGGCGTACTTTTGATGCCAGTCGAAATCGACCACCTTATATTGTGGAAAATACGACCGGCAGTATTGAAGAACCGGTGGAAAAGTAGTTACGGGTCAGGGATCAAACAGTGATAAAAAGTAAAGGTAAGAGGCTTAGCTTCTTACCTTTACTGATTTATTTATGTAATATTCGTCGCGATTGATTTCATACCAGGAACGACGTACATTATTTCCGCGTATTGTCTGAATGGAAGCCTTTTCGATTTCTTCATGGAAACCACATTTTTTGTACATTTTTATGGCGGCAGTATTGTCTGTCAGAACGTAGAGGTATACCTGCTCAAGATGATATTGCTCAAATGCAATTTCCAATATTTTTCTGGTAGCGAACTGACCATAACCTCTGTGCTTTGCAATGTGCCTTGTGCTGATGGCGTATTCTGCGGTTTTGTCCTGCCAGTTGATGTTTTTTAAACTGACGGTTCCGTAGTATTCGTCGGCTCCATCAACGACCGCGTAATGAAGATTGGAAGGATCTTCTTTGTTTGCGGTTTCTCTTTGCGCTCTGTGTATAAAACGCATTGCACTTTCTTCACTGACATCATCAATTGAGAATTTGAAAAATTGATTTATTTTAGGGTCGCGCATCCATTCAAGCATAAGCGGAGCGTCTTTTTCCTCGAGTAATCTAAGCTTACGTTTACTGTCCTCACATACTCTTTTTACAAATAAATCGTAATCTCTTATATATTCCTCGGAATCGTAATGTTCACTTGCCAGAGCTAGCAGAACACAATCTTTTGAAAAATCATACATATCTTTCCAAACCATGGAAGGAATATAAACAGCCTGATTTCTCTTGTTTAAAACATAATCATGTATTGAACCGAGCCCGTTATCTGTTTTGATTTTGCATGTTCCGACAACGTTCACCAATACAAATTCGGTATTGTAATTGGCATGACAACCTCGTACAACATCTTTGTTGGAACCGTATATATAAAAGGCACGTTTGATAAGAAAAGGAATATTTTCCGATTCTCCTTCCATTACCACGAGATATCCTCTTTCGTCTCCGTTTTGTTTAAATTCAATAAATTTAGAATCAATCATTTTGAAACTCCTTCGGTCGGCCTTGTAAGAAAGGCTTTAATTTCTGTTAATATGTATTCTATAATGACAGGTACGGAAATCATTAAGAGCATAAAGATTATTCTTTTTATCCAAATATTTCCTATATTTACCATTGGAACAAGGAATTTGTCCAATACTATTCTATGATACAGAAAAATATATAAGGTGTGTCGACCAAGCTTGGACATAAAATCTACGATTGCGGTAAGCTTTGTAATGTTTTCCAAAACAGTAATAAAACTAAAACAGAATATTGCAACGCAGAGCATCATTACGGTTGTTGAAACGGAAGGCGGATTAATTCCTTCGCCAAACGGAAGCTTTGCATCAAGCGAATAATGATTAATACATTCGAATTTCCACCATATTACTGTGCACGCCAAAGAAATGATTGTAAGAATCATAGCGGTGGTAAAATTGATTTTGCCGAATATATTGTGTTTCATTGCAAACATTCCAAGATAGAATATGAAAAGATAGGTTCCGCCAAAAAGTTTGCCGCCGCCACCGTAAATGTAGAGTACATTTGTGTGAAGCGTTGTATAGCTTGAAACCGCAAGAATCAAAATTCCGACAGCCGCTTCAATGAGTACGGAATATTTACAGGAAATATTGGAAATGGTTCGAACCAATACCCATCCTATCAACGTAAGCTGAATATACACCGCGACATAGTAAAAATGACCGCATATGTTGAAATTAATAAGGTAACCAAGGTAGGTTGTAAAATCAAAGAAACCTGTGTATGCCAACTGATATATAAAGACGGCAAGCATATATGCCGGAAGTATTCTTTTTAAATTCTTTGAAACGGTATTTAAGTATCCCAAATTATGCCCGGTTACAGATTTGTAAAGCATCATTCCGGAAATAAAAACGAATAATGTGACTGAAAAATAGGTAGCCATTGAAATACCACCATTGCTATATAAAATCATTTCGGAATGATCTATGAGTACAGCTAAAATTGCTGTCAGTTTTGCAAAATTAATCCATTTGATTTCACCTTTTTGCGCCATTATTTGCCTCCAAATGAGTTTAAACTGCAAGCAGCACCTGTTCCAACCTGAATAGTAATTTTTGTCTCTTATGAGATATGGTATTAAGATTTCTGAGTTAATCTTGAATACATACATAAAAAATCGTAACATTATTGTAGGATTAAATCAAGAGAACGTTACGAGGTTTCATTGAAGATGATTGAGAGTGAAGAAAAGAATAAGGTGTACGTTTCTGTCAGAAATCTGGTGGAATTTATATTGCGAAGCGGTGATATCGATAACAGAAAAAAAAGCTCCGCTGATTTGCAGTCGATGTTGGAAGGTGGTAAGATACACCGCTTGATACAGGGGAAAATGGGTCCTGATTATCATGCGGAGGTTTTTCTTGGTAAGTCAATAGATTGCGGCGAATATGATATATGTATTGAAGGACGCGCGGACGGAATTATTTGCGCGAACCGGTTCTTTTTGGAAACTTCAAAGAGTAATACAGAAAAAAATGAAACAGCACCGGAAGGAACGGTTACAATTGATGAAATCAAGTGTACTTATCTGGAACTTGATAAATTAAGTAAGCCCAAGGAAGTACATCTTGCGCAGGCAAAATGCTATGCTTTCATTTTTGCTGAAGAATATGGTATACAGGAAATTACCGTGCGAATGACTTACTGCAATATTACAACTATGGAATTGAAGTATTTTCATGAAACCTATACATATTCGGAAATCAGAAAATGGTTTATGGAGCTGCTTGAAAAGTATAGGCGGTGGGCTGATTTCGAATTTTCCTGGAAGAAAATAAGAAATGAATCAATAATGAATATGGAATTCCCGTTTGAGTATAGAAACGGACAGAAAGAACTTGTTACTGATGTTTATAAAACGATTTATCACAGCAGAAAATTATTTCTTGAGGCACCTACGGGCGTCGGTAAAACAATATCAACGGTATTTCCGAGTATAAAGGCTGTCGGAGTATCTCTTGCTGATAAAATATTTTATCTTACAGCCAAGACAATAACTGCAACTGTGGCGGCAGAATGCTTTGAAACATTAAGAAATCGTGCGCTTAAATTTAAAACGGTTGTGATTACTGCCAAAGAGAAAATATGCCCAAATGAAGAAGCGGAATGTAATCCCGCTGCATGTGAAATGGCAGGCGGGCATTATGACAGGATTAATGATGCAATTTATGATGTGCTTGTTAATGAGGATTCTTTTGACAGGGAGACAATCATTAAATATGGCATAAAGCATAAAGTGTGTCCGTTTGAACTGGGGCTTGATTTATCGCTTTTTGCGGATGCCATCGTGTGTGATTACAACTATGTTTTTGATCCGAATGTTTATTTGAGACGTTTTTTTGGGGAAACTGTTTCGGGTAGATATGTTTTTCTTGTAGATGAAGCGCACAATTTGGTTGAACGTGGAATTGAAATGTACAGCGCAACACTTTATAAGGAAAAATTTCCGGAAATGAAACATATCGTTAAGGATGTTGATGCAAGGCTTTCGAGAAATCTTGGAAGATGCAATAGGAAGCTTCTTGAATATAAGAGGGAATGTGATGATTTTTTGGTACTTGATGATATTTCGGATTTTGTAATGGCGCTTTCGACGACGATGTCCCGACTTGATACTTTCCTTGATGAAAATGATAATTTTAAGCAACGGGATGAACTGCTTGAATTTTATTTTGAACTTAGACATTTCCTTAATATGTTTGACAATATGGGTGAGGATGATTATCGAATTTACTGTGAGCATACATACACGGGTGATTTTATGATTAAACTTTTGTGTATTAATCCTTCCGATTCTTTGAAACGTCGATTGGAAAAAAGCAGAAGTACAATCTTTTTTTCCGCAACGTTGCTTCCTGTGAATTATTTTCGTGATATGCTTGGAGGTAATGTGGATGATTATGCGGTTTATGCCAAAACAATATTTGATTCAAGCAGAAGGGGATTATTCATTGCATCGGATGTTAGTTCGAAATATACAAGGCGAAATGATACGGAATATTATAATATTGCGTCATATATAAGCAAAATCACGACTGTCAAATCGGGGAATTATATGGTTTTTTTCCCTTCACATGCATTTTTACTTAAGGTTTATGAATGCTATGAGAAGTATTTTGAAGATGATAAGATAGAAATTGTCGTGCAGAGAGCATCGATGAACGAAAAAGAACGTGAGGAATTTTTGAATAGATTTGATGTAAGTGCATTTGAGAAGAAGGAAAACGCTACACTAATAGGTTTCTGCGTACTTGGCGGTATCTTTTCCGAGGGAATAGATTTAAAGAGGGACAGCTTAATCGGTGCAATTATTGTTGGTACCGGGCTGCCGCTTGTGTGTAATCAACGTGAATTGCTGAAAACGGGTTATGAGGAGAATGGGCTTGGTGGCTTTGATTATGCATACAGGTTTCCGGGAATGAACAAGGTGCTACAGGCTGTTGGGCGAGTTATCAGGACGGAAGAGGATAAGGGTGTTGTTGTATTGCTTGATGAACGTTTCCTGCTTCAAACTTATCGTAAGCTTTTTCCGCGCGAGTGGAAAAATTATGAGGTTTGCAGGCTTGATAATATTGCTGCAAAAATCGAGGAATTCTGGGAAATGTTTGAAGATGAGCAACCAGGTGTTTCAACCTATCACTGAATAGTAATCTAAACAGTAACGACTTAAATTGAAACCTTGCAGATAGCCTGATAGTGTTTTATAATTAAAAATCAGTGACTTGGTTATCTCGGTGAGGGAGTTTTCACTTCTATAAGCGGAGGATTGACAACTGAATATTGTCGGCAGAAGCTGACCAAAATCCCGTGCTAAGACTCGCGAGCGAGTCTTGAGTTTGAACCAAAGAGATAGAAATTAGTGAATTGAAAGAGGAAGATTCATGATTTGTGATAATATTTTAGATTATATCGGACATACACCGATGATTCGTTTGAATCGTATGGTTGATAAAGATTCGGCAGAAATACTTGTGAAGTACGAAGGACTCAATGTTGGCGGTTCCATTAAGACGAGGACTGCTTACAATATGATAAGACAGGCTGAGAAAGAAGGCGTAATCAATAGAAATACCGTGATTGTTGAACCGACAAGCGGTAATCAGGGAATCGGACTTGCTCTTATCGGAGCTGTTCGAGGTTATAAAACGATTATTATTATGCCTGATTCGGTAAGCGAAGAAAGACGTAAACTTGTTGAACATTATGGTGCTACTGTGCATCTTGTTCATGATAACGGAAATATCGGAGATTGTATTGATGAATGTGTCAGAATGGCAAATGAGATGGCAGATGAAGATCCGAATGTTTTTGTACCGCAGCAGTTTGAGAATCCGGCAAATCCGATGGTACACAGAAATCATACGGGCCTGGAAATTATGGAACAGGTTGCGGGACCTATTCATGGATTTTGCTCAGGTATAGGAACCGGCGGAACAATCAGTGGTATAGGCGAAGTGCTGAAGCGGCAGTATCCTTTTATTGAAATATGGGCAGTAGAACCCGAACATGCTGCTATTTTGGCGGGAGGAAATGTTGGTACCCACCTCCAAATGGGAATCGGGGATGGACTTATACCTGTAAATCTTAATATGGGAATCTATGATGATATTTATATAGTTACTGATGCGGAGGCTATTGAAACGGCTAAGGATTTAGCAAGAAAAGAAGGAATAATGTGCGGTATATCTTCGGGAACGAATGTAGCTGCGGCCATAAAGCTTGCCAAGAAGTTAGGCCCCGGTAAAACGGTAGTAACAGTATTGCCTGATACGGCGGAAAGATATTTTTCAACACCATTGTTTGGGTAGGTTAAAATTTGCATAAGTGTTACATATGTGCCTGAAAATTATGTTTATGCATAATTGTATAATTTGCACAAAATCGTCTGAAAAAAAAGGAAAAATTTGCGGAATTTTTATTGAATTATATGTACGATTGTATTATAATTTCTTTATCTGTAGAGGACTGACCTCGTTGAAAAACTATGAGTACTTAAGGCATGTACGGAAAGGATGCAAAATGGGAAAAATCGGACATAATAATGTAAATGCGGGTGCATCAATGCAAATGAGTCAGAAACAGGGTAGTAAGCAGTCTTTTTTTAATTCAATATCTTTTAAAATAATGCTGCTGGTCATTGCTTCATTGACGATAGCAATTCTCTCGGTTCTTATTATTACAGTACAGAAGTTTAAGAGTTCAATGGTAGAACAGATTAAATCACAGATTTTGTTCATGGCTGAGGCGGAAACTTATCTTAGTGATTCTGAAACAGGTGGACTTAACGCTACTGTATCTCAATATGATGGAGTTCTACATGATATTAAACTTACAGGTTATGATACATCGATTATATATATAGTTACACCGGACGGAATGAAAAAATACAGCCAGAATGAAGCTGAACTCGGACAGGTTTCTACAGATGCCGCGATTCTTGATGTTGCTTCGAAAGTGAGTAACGGTGAGGAAGTTGTGAATTCGGCAGTAGAGTATAAAGCAGCGGATGGCGTTAAACTTGCAGGCTATTCGGTAATGAAATGTAAGAATATTCTTGTTGTTCAGGTAGATAAGGATGAGGTAGTCGGCAAAATCAATAAGATTCGAAATGTTGCAATTCTTACCGGTTTATTAATTCTTATTGTTTGTGCTGTAGTTGCTTACATTATAAGTAAAATGATTGTTAAACCTATAAATCAGCTTACAGAGGTTATTTTGAGAACTTCGAAGTTCAACTTTAAGAAAAGCAAGGTTGCGGAAGATTTGTGTAAGCGTATGGATGAGACAGGTGAGATGGCGCGTGGCGTTGTTCTTATGAGGTCGAATTTGTCTAAGATTGTCGGTAGTATTGAAGATGCGAGTTCTCGTATTAACGGAAATGTTAATCAGCTTCAGGATGTTACAAATGTTGTTAACAGCATGTGTACCGATAATTCGGCTACAACCGAAGAATTGGCAGCAGGTATGCAAGAAACCGCAGCTACAACAGAAAGTATTTACGCAAATATCGGTTATATGCAGAATGGTGCTAAAGATATTACACAACTTTCCGAAAATGGTGATGTCCTTTCTGACGAGGTTATGCAGAGAGCAAATTCCCTTAGAATTAAGACTGTTGATGCGACAAGGCGTACACAGGAAACATATAATTCGGTTAAGATCAGATCGTCAAATGCTATTGAAGGTTCCAAAGCAGTTGGTAAGATTAATGAATTGACTGAAGCTATTATGGCAATTTCTTCACAGACAAGCTTGCTTGCTCTTAATGCAAGTATTGAGGCAGCAAGAGCCGGTGAGGCAGGCAGAGGTTTTGCGGTAGTTGCAACGGAAATCGGACACCTTGCCGAGCAGACATCAAAATCGGTTACCGATATTAATGCCATAGTCGGTGAAGTTAATGCGGCTGTTGCAAATATGACGGCATGCCTTGAAGAAACAACGAAGTTCCTTGAGGAAACTGTACTTAACGATTATAAAGAATTTGCTGAGGTCAGTGAACAGTACAATTCTGATGCAACGCAGTTTAAAGAGAGCATGAAGGATGTTCGTGAATCGAGTATTAATTTGGCAGAATCTATTGCCAAAATTTCTGATGCTATGTCCGGTATTACTTCAACTGTCGGCGAGTCTACACTTGGAGTTACCGATATTGCAGGTAAGACGACCGATATGGTTTCAAGAACTTCCGAAACAAATGAACTTGTTGAAGAGAGCTTGCAGTGCGTAGAGCAGTTAAGGTCGATTGTTGGTGAATTTGTTATGGAATAGTAAGCTTTGAATGGGACGTATATTTAACCTATTGATTTGCGTATAACAGGTAGGACATTGTTCTACCTGTTTTTTGAGGAAATTGTAATTTATGATATATACACTTACTTTTAGCCCTTCGATTGATTATGTTATTTATCTTGATCATGAATTTGAAGCGGGAAAAATAAATAATGTACGGGAAGAATTTATTCAATATGGCGGAAAGGGCGTGAATGTATCACAAGTATTGTGGAGTCTTGGCGTTGAAAATGTAGCCCTTGGTTTTGTTGCCGGATTTACAGGGAATGAGATAGAAAAAGGATTACAGGACTTGGGATGTAAAACAGATTTCATACATCTTTCCGGTGGACATTCAAGAATCAATATTAAAATGAAGACTAGAGAAGAAAGTGAAATAAATGCTAAAGGACCTTACATTGATGAACAAAGTATTCTTAAACTCTATGAAAAAATAGAAGCTGTTAATGAAGAGGATATACTGATTCTTGCAGGAAGAATTCCTGAAAATATTCAGCGCGATTTGTATTCGGGAATTTTTGAAAAATTAAGCCGCAAAGGAATACGAGTGATTGTTGATATTGCGGGCGAGAATTTGATTAATTCGATTTCCTTTAATCCGTTTCTGATTAAACCTAATCATCACGAACTTGGGGAATTGTTTAATGAAGAATTTAAAGTAAGTGAGAAAGACAAAATAGTTGCTGCCGCAAAAATGCTGCGAGAGAAAGGCGCGAGAAATGTGCTTGTTTCCCTTGCTGATGAAGGTGCTATTCTTGTGACGGAAGAAGATGAGGTTTATATGATGGATGCACCTGAAGGAATTCTTGTGAATTCAGTTGGCTCGGGCGATTCAATGCTAGCCGGTTTTATTGCAGGATTTTTGGAAACAGGTGATATGCGTAATGCGCTTGCCATGGGAATAGCTGCCGGAAGCGCAACGGCATTTGTGGAAGGTCTTGCAAGTGGCGAAGAAATCAGACAGTTATATAGATTTATATAAAGGAGGAGTTTGGTATGAAGAAGGTTTATATTGATGGTAGTGCCGGAACAACGGGACTTAGGATAAATGAAAGGTTTGAGGGACGAGATGACATTGAAATAATCCGTATCCCCGACGAACTTAGGAAAGATAATAAGGAACGTGCAAAATATATAAATGAGGCGGACATCGCTTTTTTGTGTTTACCTGATGCGGCAGCAATAGAAGCTGTATCGCTGATTGATCCTGCGAATGACAAAACGGTGATTCTCGATACATCTACTGCTCACAGAACAAATGAAGACTGGACATACGGTTTACCAGAACTTGGCGATAGCTTCAGGGAAAAAATCAGAAACAGCAAGCGAATTGCTGTCCCGGGTTGCTATGCATCGGGATTTATTATGATGGTTTATCCATTGGTTGAAATGGGAGTTATTGCGGATGATTATCCGGTATGTGTTACGGCACTTTCCGGATACAGCGGTGCCGGAAAAAAAGCCATTGAGGTATATGAATCCGAAGAGAAAACATCGGATTTGTTTGCGCCTAGGGAGTATGCACTTGGTCAGTCACATAAGCATCTTAAAGAAATGAAGAAAATATCGGGGCTTAAGATGGAACCTTTGTTTACCCCTGTTGTAGATGATTACTATTGCGGAATGATTGTTTCATTCCCGATTTATACCTCACTTATGAAGAAAAAAGTCACACCGGAAACTTTACGGGATATGTTTGCCGATTTTTACAAGGGCGAGAAATTCATTCATGTGCGTCCGTTTGGAAGCGAAGCTGAAGGAAACGGATTTTTTGCTGCCAATGCTTTTGCAGGGCGTGATGATGCGGAAATATTTGTTACGGGTAATGAAGATAGGATTTTGGTTACCGCACGATTTGATAATCTTGGTAAGGGAGCATCCGGTGCGGCTATTCAGTGTATGAATATTGTGCTTGGATGCGACGAAACTAAAGGTCTTAACATATCAGTCTAAATACTTACTGCTTTGACCGGAGCAGATTTGGATTTATGAATGAGGAGAAATAGAATGGCTATAGATTTGTTTTCAATCGGCAAATTTACGATTCACGGATATGGGTTAATGATTGGCATCGGATTCGTAATAGGCATGTATATCGGATGCTTTAGGGCTAAGAAACTTGGTTTTAGTGAAAATCATATAACAAATATTTCAATATATGTTATTACAATCGGATTCCTTGGCGGAAAGATTTTGTATGTGATTGTTAATTTTAAAACATTTCTGCAAAATCCGTTGTCGACTCTGGGATCAGGAGGTTTTGTTGTTTATGGCGGAATAGTAACCGGTGTTCTGTCGATATTTGTTTACTGTAAGCTAAAGAAAATATCGTTTCTGTCATATATGGATATTATGAGTGCAAGTGTTGCTGTTAATCAAGGGTTTGGGCGAATCGGCTGTTTGCTTGCGGGGTGCTGCTACGGACGGGAAACAGATTCGGCATTTGGAATTGTTTTTCCTGACGGTTGTCTGGCACCAAGTGGAGTTAAGCTTGTTCCAACACAGTTGATGTCTGCAACGTTTGATTTTGTACTTGCTTTTTTCCTTATTTACATTACAAAAAAATGCAAAAACAGGGGTATTGTTTCGGGATTGTATTTGCTTCTTTATGGTATAGGCAGATTTATTGTTGAATTTTTCCGGGGTGATGAAGAACGAGGCATGGTTGGAATTGTTTCTACAAGTCAGTTTATTTCGATATTTATGGTTTTGTTTGCAACAGGATATATTGCTTTTTGCCTACGCAAGAAGATATCTGTGGAGTATGCTGAAAATAAAGATAAGAAATAAAGATAAATATAGAAATAAATATACAGATAAATATGAATATAAAGATAAAAATAAAAATAAAAGTAACTATTCAGAACACCATTCGCAAAATCGCCTTTTCAAGGCTTTTCTTTTGCTCATGTTGTTACTTCGCCATATAA
>JAZLIP010000008.1:0-4108 GCA_045617445.1 Lachnospiraceae bacterium
GGAAATGCAACGCAATTTCCTATTATATAAATATGTTATTGGCATTCGCCAATAACCAATAGGTTTGAAATCACCCTTGCAAGCAAGTGATTTCAAATCCTATTCATTTTGATCCAAAAAATCCTTGTATACCTTTAAAACCTTTTCCATTGCCAAAGGGCCGGGTGCTCCAACAGTAAGCCTTTTCTCTACACAGGTTTTTAAGGAAATGGCCTCATACACATCAGGCTCGAAAACTTCGGATATTTCCTTAAGCTGTTCAATTGAAAGTTCATCGATGGATTTATTTAGCTCCAGGCAACAAAGAACCAAACGTCCAATAATTCCATGAGCATCCCTGAAGGGAACGCCCTTATTAACAAGATAATCGGCAGCATCCGTAGCATTCGTAAATCCACGCATAGCGCTTTTCTCCATAACGGAATTATTGAACTTAATAGTTCGAAGCATACCGTTAAACAATTCAAGACAATCCTTAACTGTTTTAATGGCATCAAAAGTAACTTCCTTATCCTCCTGCATATCTTTATTATATGCAAGCGGAATACCCTTCATCGTGGTGAGAAGGCTCATTAACGCACCATAAACACGTCCTGTTTTTCCTCTAACCAGTTCGGCAATATCAGGATTCTTCTTTTGAGGCATAATCGATGAACCGGTACTGAAACCGTCATCAATATCTACAAATCTATACTCGTTACTGTTCCAAATAATGATTTCCTCACTGAATCGACTCAAATGCATCATTATTACGGAAAGAGCACTCAGAAATTCAATACAATAATCTCTGTCGGCAACGGAATCCATGCTGTTAAGCGTAGGCCCGTCAAACCCAAGAAGTTCGGCAGTATATTCACGATCGAGAGGATATGTTGTACCTGCGAAAGCGCCGGCTCCGAGCGGGCAATAATTCATGCGCTCTTTGATATCGCAAAGCCTTCCGTAATCTCTTTTAAACATTTCAAAATAAGCACCAAGATGATGAGCTAACGTCGTGGGCTGTGCTTTTTGAAGATGTGTAAATCCCGGCATATATGTATGAACATTATCTTTCATGATTAAATACAAAGTATTCATTAACGAAAGAATATCCGATGAGACATTGGAAACTTCATCACGAACATAAAGCCTCATATCAAGCGCAACCTGATCGTTTCGAGATCTCCCCGTATGCATTTTCTTGCCGGCATCACCGATTCTGTCAATAAGATTAGCCTCAACAAAGGAATGGACATCCTCATATTCGGAAGTAATCTGCAAACGTCCTTCGTTAACATCTTTCAAAATACCGTTAACACCGTTAATAATTTCTTCCTTTTCACTGTCCGAAATAATTCCTTGTTTGGCCAACATGGTAACGTGAGCAATGCTTCCTTCAATATCCTGTTTTAAAAGCTTTTGATCGAAGGAAATCGATGCATTGAAATCATATACCTGTTGTTCTGTAGTCTTTGTAAATCTTCCGCCCCACAACTGAGCCATGTCTTTTCTCCAAAAATAAATCGTCTTTTAATCAATTCACATTAGTTTATCACAATTGATATTCAATAACAATATTATTTTAAAAGGCGACAAATAAATGCCGCCCTTAAAAAATTTTATCTTTGTACTCGTCCCGAACCGTCACCGCCGACGAGATTATCGACTTCCGAACGTGTCACATAATTAAAATCACCGGGAATCGTATGTTTTAATGCCGATGCGGCAACACCGAACTCAAGTGCACCTTTCATATCCTTTCCATCCAGCATTCCGCAGATACATCCGGCTGCAAACGAATCTCCGCCTCCGACTCTGTCAACAATTGGAGTAACCGAATAAGTCTTGGAATGATAGAACTCTCGTGTTTTTCCATCCATAATGCAGGCTGACCATCCATTATTTGATGCTGAATAAGACTGTCTGAGCGAAGATATAACATACTTAAATCCAAAAGTATCAATCATCTGGTTAAATACATCCTTATACCCTTCAAGGTTAAGCTCTCCCTTGGTAACATCGGTTGACTTAGCCTTAAATCCGAGGACCTTCTCAGCATCTTCCTCATTTCCGATACATACATCAACATACTTCATCAGATTGGTCATAACCATTTTAGCCTTTTCACTAGACCAGAGTTTCTTCCTGAAATTTAAATCACATGAAACTGTTACACCCGCTTTCTTCGCAGCCTTAAGTGCTGCTTCGGTAAGTGCTGCGGCAGAATCGGAAACAGCCGGGGTAATACCGGTAAAGTGAAACCAATCTGCATCTTTAAATATTTCCTCAAAATCAAACATGGATTCATCTGCTGTTGAGATTGAACTGTGAGCTCTGTCATAAACAACGTTGGAGGCTCTCATTGCAGAACCGGATTCAAGATAATAAATTCCGAGTCTCTCACCGGATCTTGAAATAAACTTAGTTCCAACATTATATTTTCTTAATGCGGCTACCGCACATTCACCTATGGGATTAGCCGGAACAGCTGTCACAAATTCGGTATCATATCCGAAATTAGCAAGTGAAACCGCAACGTTAGCTTCACCTCCGCCATAATTCACATCAAATTCATCTGCCTGTATGAATCTCTCGAAATTGGGTGTAGAAAGACGAAGCATAATTTCACCCATGGTAATAATCTTCTTCATTGAAATAATCCTCCTATTTTTGTACTAAATGAACAGCAAATCCCGAAAATTCATCAGGAAGATATACTGCCTTCAGATTTTTCTTATCATCATATTTGGCGGTATTCATATCTACTTCCGTACCGATGGCAGAAAGATATGCGATTGCTCTCTCAATGTTGTTACAACCTATAGCAATATGGCCTTTCGAACCCAAATAAGGATTCTTCATTGCCTCAATGAAAGTGCCTGCGAACACCGATGAGTTGACGTTTTTCATTTTGAAACCAAACAAACGGTCAAAAGAAGATGCGGTTTGAGTCGCTTCCTCCTCACTGTTACAATTGATTCCGACATGTTTTAATTCAAATCCATGAACAGTCATAACAGCTTCTCTGGTCAATTCTTCAATTCTGTCAAAATCTTTGTTTTTGACCAATTCTCCCGAAACCATCCAAGAACCGCCACAGGCGATTATTTTTTTAAATGAAAGATAATCATTAATATTGGCTGCATTAATTCCACCAGTAGGCATAAACTTCAAATTGACATACGGTGCAGCCATGGCCTTAATTGCTTTAATTCCGCCTGATGCCTCCGCGGGGAAGAATTTGACCACATCAAGACCAAGTTCCATAGCGCTTTCCATAACCGACGGATTATTACATCCCGGAACAACCGGGATTTTTTTCGAAATACAGTATTTAACTACGTTAGGATTAAACCCGGGACTTACAATAAACTTAGCCCCTGCATTAACTGCCTGATCAACCTGCTCAATTGTAAGAACCGTTCCGGCACCCACAAGCATACTGGGGAATTTGGAACTGATAATTCTGATTGACTCCTCGGCGGCAGCAGTTCTGAAGGTCACTTCGGCAGCCGGCAAACCTCCGTTACACAAAGCTCTCGCAACAGGTTCCGCGTCTTTAGCATCATCCAATACAACAACGGGAATAATCGCCAGTTTGGTAATCTTGTCAATAATGGCTTTCCTGTTTTCGTCGAGTGCTACATTTTCGGTTGATAAATTTTGTGAATCACCCATTTAATTTTCCTCTCTCTTTTATATATTTAACATTTCAGACCTTACTTAAATTAAAATCAAAATACTCAACGGCATTATTGTAAGCTATACCCTTGACGATTTTTTCAAGATACTCTTCTTCATTGGGATATTCACCCCTCTCAACCATTTCACCAATCAAATTGCACATAATTCTTCTGAAATAATCATGTCTGGTGTATGAAAGAAACGATCTTGAATCTGTAAGCATACCAACGAAATTACCCAAACAGCTTAATGCTCCGAAGGATTTCATTTGTTCCTTCATTCCGTTCAAATGATCATTAAACCACCAGGCTGAGCCTTGCTGGATTCGATTTTTAATTCCCCCGCCCTGAAAGCATCCTATAATAGTGCCGATAGACGCATTATCTATAGGATTCAGCGAATACAAAATAGTCTTGGGAATTTCGTCATTTCCGGCAAGTGCATT
>JAZLIP010000009.1:0-2115 GCA_045617445.1 Lachnospiraceae bacterium
TACCGGGTACATAATAAGTACTTCCAACCCGTTAGCGCAAATTGTCATCGCTTCTTCCAAAGAAGCAACGGCAATCATCCTAATTTGTTCACATTCTGATAGGTATTCACTCATCTGCTTAAGTCCATGTCCGTAAGCATCGCCCTTAACAACTGCTATTATCCCTGTTGTTGATGGAATATTGTCCTTAATGGCTTTAATGTTACTATCTAATATCTTGCAATCAATCACCGCTTGTCTGCCATAATCTTCATCCATATTCACAACATCCCCAATACACTTAATAGCAGAATTATATCATTTTCTGATAATTCGTGCCATACTCTTTTTGATTTCACTCAAATATGCAAGTGAACCGCAACAAATAATAGCATAATTTTTAATGTCGCATTCGGCTTCTCTCACTGCAAGTTTAGCAGCTTCATCAAGTGATTCTGTGGCTTTGACTTTTACTGTTTTATGTGAAGACTTTAATTCATTCAGGTGTTTTCGTATTTCATCCGCCAATTCACTTGCCGGTAATGCCCGTGCACTCTCCGGCGTTTGAACAGTAAATACCGTATTGGCAAGCGGTAGAAGTATATCTACTATCTTCTTGTAATCTTTGTCCTTAAAACACCCGATTACCAATATTATTTTTCGTCCCTTAAGTACTTTGTTCACGGTGTGTTTTAACATAATTGCCGCATCCGGATTATGCGCACCGTCAAGATAAATCAAAGGCTGTTCACTGATTTTTTCCATTCTGTAAGGAATTTTCGCTTTTGAAATGCCTTCTTTGACATATTTTTCAATCAAATCATACTTGACCCCTCTTTTCCTAAGGAAAACATAGGCAGCCATTGCAGCGAGCGAGGCATTCATCATCTGGTATTCTGAAATCATTTTCGTAGAAAACTGCAACTCTTTTTGCCCAAATGCACAATCATCAAATTCCATTTTATAATCAAACAGAAGTTTATCATCAACAATTTCCGTAAAACTGATATTTTCCTGTGAAACAACATAAAGCTGCGAATTGGTATCTTTGCTTTTCTTCTTAATCACATTAAGCACTGTCGAAGCATTCACAAGAGGTTCAAGAACAACCACCGGAACATTATCCTTAATTATTCCGGCTTTATTTTCAGCAATTTCTTTAAGGTTATTTCCAATCATTTTAAGATGGTCAAGACTTATTGAAGTCAGAATCGCAACCTCCGTCGTTTCAACCACGTTTGTTGCATCAAGCTCACCGCCAAGTCCTGCCTCAAGAATAACAATATCACATTTTTTCTGTTCAAAATATTCAAATGCAAGTGCAGTTTCAATTTCAAATTTGCTTGGAAGATCCTCCATTTTTGCCGCAACAGTCGAAATTTTTTCAAATAATTCACCAAACATTGTCGTCTCAATACTTATGCCATTCACCAAATACTGCTCAGTCCGGTTTTCTACAGCAGGTGAAGTATAGGTTCCGACATTAAGACCTGCGCACATTAAAATATTGCTGATGTAACATGCCGTGGAACCTTTTCCATTTGTTCCTGCAATATGAATAAATTTCAGCCTATCCTGCGGATTGCCAAGGCGTTTTAGGAGTTCATCCATTCTCTGAAGTCCAAACTTTATTTCTCCTGGCAAATACTTCGATTCATCATTTCCAAGAATTATTTCATTCTTAACATTTCCATACTCTTTCTTAATCATCTCGACATGTGACAGGAAATCTGCATCATCAAAATATTTCGCATTTACCGGGCATTTTCTGACACAAGCCTGACACTTAATACATATTCCCGAAGGTTCAATCAGAGATTTTTCGAAGCAATTCATTGGGCATACCTTCCTACAAGTACCACAATCAGTACATAATGTAGTATCGGTTTTGGGCATTGCTTTTAGAAATTTTGCCGGTTCATGATTCACCTTAAGCGGAACATAATATGCAAGTTCTTCTTTATGGAGTCTTTCTATGTCAGAGGGATCAAATTTAGAAACAGTATTATTCCTGATTGATTCTCCAAGTTTCATACCATATTCAAACAAAACATTTATATCTTCTTTGTCAGGATGATTTGAATTAATATTCTTTGAAAATGCATGTTCTGTAGGAACTGCCGCATATCCGATAAT
>JAZLIP010000010.1:0-2331 GCA_045617445.1 Lachnospiraceae bacterium
CTTTGAAAATTGAGTACGGATACCGTTGTCAGGTATGCGGGCAGTACATTGGGGAGCAGTATGGTTCAGTCTTAATACATACGCATCACATTGATTATTTTACAAAGAGTTTGAACAATGATACGAACAATATTCTCATTGTTTGCCCAAACCATCATGGAATAATCCATGACACGAATCCGGAATTTGACAGAAATACCAAAACATATTTGTATCCGAATGGTTATAGAGAAGGATTGAAGTTGAACGTACATCTGTAATTGCAATGAACAGTGAATTCAGTTTGTTACCTGAGTACGAATGAACAAAGGCAGGTGAAACCAATGTCGGCAGGAGCAAGTTTACGAGAAGGAACATACAGAGAAGGCCATCTTTCAGAGGACGAGATGTGGTCTGCTTTCGCTTACCTTTTTTCGTCTAAATCGAAGCAGTCTGCCAGCTACAAATATGGTTTTCTAAAGTCCATCCTCGACAATCTATACAATACCGACGAGAAACTTATTTTGACCTTTGACCAGCTTTTTTCGAAGTTTGCTGAAGTGTATTGGAATCTTGTTTTGAAACATAAAATACGTCAGGCTCCGGTTATTGCCGGGGGCAAGACAACAAAGCTGGAACAGGCATTGTGGGAAGCAAAGGCAAGGTGTCCGGTAGCTGAGGACTTGCCGTTTGAAAGCATTCCGGAGGACGTGAAGGAGTATGTATGCCATCGTGTGAAGATTGATTGTAAGGAAAATGTTGTCGGTGCCTTATACGGAGACTTGCAGGAGCTTCTGTACTCGTTTTCAAAGAAGGGAGAATTCATACAGTTCAATCCCATAATGTATGAATTTGTCTGCAGGCACAAGGTTGCAATTGAAAAACTGAACTATTATGAGTGGGCCAAGTACCTTGAGAAGATTAATTCTGATGATGTAATGGATCACCTGCTTACGAAGATTGACGAGAGTGCAAAACGTAGCAATCTTGATTACTACCGCAATATTCTTTTTGAAGAGTTTGAGAATAAATGTTTTTATTGCGGTAAGCCTGTTACAAAGAACTCGGTTCATGTGGATCATTTTATTCCATGGTCATTTATCAAGGACGACAATCTTTGGAATTTTGTTCTTGCCTGTCCGAAATGTAATGAGAGCAAGAACGATAAGCTTGCGCCGAAGGCTCAGCTTGATTTGTTGGTACGGAGAAATGAGCAGATTATTGTGGAACGTCCCAATATCAGTCTGATGCGGAATTACCAGGCACAGCGGTTGATAAATATATACTCATGGGCTTCAGATAACGGTTACAAAGATATCTGGACGCCTCCGCAGAGAAAGGCAGCAAATGGATAACAATATCGAATATTACAATAAAAATGCCGAAGCCTTTTTTGAAGGCACAGTAAATGCCGACATGTCATTATGGCGTGATAAGTTTGAAAAATATGTAACTACCGGTGGAAGAATTCTTGATGCCGGATGTGGAAGCGGACGGGACAGTAAAGCATTTATTCAGCACGGATACTCCGTTGTTGCATTTGACGCTTCAAAGGAGATGTGTCGTATGGCATCGGAGCTTATCGGTCAGGAAGTCTGGCAGATGAAGTTTGATGAGATTTCTTTTGATGAGGAATTCGACGGAATCTGGGCGTGTGCGTCTCTTTTACATGTTCCGGTTGAAGAGTTGCCGGAGACGCTGGAAAGCCTTCACAAAGTGTTAACTAAGTCCGGAATTATATATGTATCATTCAAGTATGGGGATGGGATTAAGGTACGCGGCGAAAGAATTTTTACGGATTTTACGGAAGTATCAGTGAAACCGCTTATGAATGAAGCAGGTTTTGAAATCCTTGAATGTGGTGTTACTTCTGATATCAGACCGGGGCGAGACGCGGAAAAATGGGTAAATGTTATTGCAAGGAAAATATAGTAGATTAAGGAAATGGAGAAGAAAATCATGGAATTAAGCGACATTGTATCAAGAGTTGCCTTTGACACAAAAATTGCAGTCAGAAAGAATGGAGAAATCAAACATATTGTTTATGATGATCTTCCTAAAATTAAGCCGTTTGTCAGCTTACTTGAAGAGGAAGTTCAATGCATATACGTAGAAAATGATGAATTGCTAATTGACTTGGATAAAGAAATCAATTTATAGTACAGACATTTTAGGAACATCAAAAATAAATTGTTGAAGTGAGGATGCATGAATGGTTAAAGAATTGGTTCATGACCCGATGTTTCTTGCCCAGAAATCAGAACCTGCGACTGAGGCGGATGCACAGGTGATTACAGATCTTCTGGATACGCTTCGTGCCCATAGTGACAGCTGCGTTGGAATGGCTGCGAA
>JAZLIP010000011.1:0-26195 GCA_045617445.1 Lachnospiraceae bacterium
AAAATATTTTGCTTGCAAAGAATATTATGAGCAGTTTTATATGGCGAAGTAACAACATGAGCAAAAGAAAAGCCTTGAAAAGGCGATTTTGCGAATGGTGTTCTGAATAGTTACGATTTGTGTTTATTTGGGAGATGATTATGATGAAGAGAGTATTAAGTGCGGTTTTACCTATTGTATTTTCTGCTTTGCTATGTACAAATGTAAGCGGAATGGTAATTGACAATTACGATATTGTCGGTGAATGCAATTTGGAAAATGAGATTATTCTTGAGGATGAAATCAATGATTTCGAGGAAATTTCCGATATCAGTGAAGTGGAAATAAGTGAGAATACTGTTGGTTTAGGTGATGATGCAGATTCTCTTGAAAAATATAATGAATTAAAGAGCGTAATTAATGAACTTGCCATAGCTTGTCCGCCGGCAGTAATTTATGGTGATGATGAGTGTAAAGTATATTTGTCGGTAGAAGATATTTATGACGACTATGTATCTTATACAGATGCTAAAATAAATAATGATACAAAGCTATATAAGTTGCAGGAGACGGTTTTACCTGTTGGTACGACTGTTTACCTTGAGGATGTAGTGTTTGTGCAAACAGACAATTTGGTAAGAGTGGTGTATTTAATCAAATATTGTGCGGATGGTATTGAATATTTGGGATATATACCCGCAACAAATCTTGTATTTTCGGATGAGAAATGGCTTGAATTTGAAAGAAATTACTTAGTGCCTGATGAATACATTCCTTCTGAGGATATTTCACTTATCACACAAAGTGTCATTAACGAAAATAATTCTATTGGCCTTAATAATGCTTCAGAAGCTGATGATGAATTAATTAATAATAAGGCAACAACTTATGCGGACGTTGAGAAATTTCCTGTTTCATATCAGTCGAAGCTTAATGCAATCAAAAAGGCACATTCAAATTGGGTAGTTGTTCCTTTGAAAACAGGGCTTGATTTTAATACGGCTGTAAACAATGAAATGGGTGAAAAGAGTTATATTTATAAAAACGATTCAAATCTTTCCAAAGGATTTGTTGGCGGTAATACAGGGCAGGCAAACTGGGCTTATGCAACGAAGAGTGCGGTAAGTTACTTTATGGATCCAAGGAATTATTTTACCGAAAGCAATATATTTGCATTTGAACAGTTGACTTTTAATTCTTCATATCATTCGGAGAGTGCAGTGGCTTCTTTCCTTAATGGGACTTTTATGCGGGGTAATATTCCGGGAGAATCACGAACTTACGCAAATGCATTTTATACAATAGGTTTGAATCGCAAATTGTCTCCAACGCATCTTGCATCACGAGTTTATCAGGAACAGGGGAAAGGTACATCACCTTTAATCAGCGGTACATATCCGGGGTTTGAAGGATATTACAATTTCTTTAATGTGGGTGCTACCGGTTCAACATCAAGTGAGGTAATTGCAAGCGGGCTTAAATATGCAAAAGAAAAAGGTTGGAACACCAGATATAAATCACTTGATGGTGGCGCATCAACTATTGGTAACGGATATCTTCTTAAAGGACAGGACACAATATATCTTGAAAAATATAATGTAAGTCCTAATGCGACAAATCCTACCTTTACACACCAGTATATGCAGAATGTGCAGGCTCCGATGACAGAAGGAAATTCAACATATAAGATATATGCAGAAGCCGGTAGTATAAATGCACCTTTTGTTTTTAAAATTCCTGTTTATGAAAATATGCCTTGCAGTGTTTCACTATCCAAGTCAAGCGCTACACTGAAATTAAATGAAACACTTACGCTTACCCTTAAGGATACAGGTGTGGAAATTGCTTCAAATCAAATCACGTGGAAAAGTTCAAATACTTCAATTGCAACTGTAAAAGACGGTGTGGTTAAGGCTGTTGGAATTAATTCGGATGGTACCAAAGGTGTAGCTACAATTACCGCAACATATAATAACAGTGAATATAATTGTACAATTACTGTTGTAAATCCGATAGAGTCAATTACCTTGTCTAAGACGGAACTTGTTTTACGTAGAGAAGATACTGTGGTAGCAAATACGAAAGGCTTTACTGATAGTGAAAAGGCGGCAAATGTTTCCGAATATGATTTGGAAGTAGCCATAAATCCTAAAAATACTACCGATGACGCTACAATTACTTATTCATCTTCGAATAAAAAGGTTGCTACTGTTGACAAAACAGGTAAGGTTAAGGCGGTTGGTATAGGAAGTGCTACGATAACCGTGGTTGCCGCTAATGCTTCCGGCAGCACTAAACCAAAGGCAAGCTGTAAGGTAGAGGTAATAGCACCTGTTTATCGTATTGAACTTAAGGATACCTATGCAAATTCGAATGGGGAAAATGATGCGGAACGTGCAAAAGGAAAAAATGTAATTTACAAGGGTCAGACAGTAAATTTGATGTATGAATATTGGCCTAAAGATACTACGGATGATATTGATATATCTTTTACAAGCTCAAAGAATTCGGTTGCATCAATATCTAAAGGTATGGTTACCGGTAGAGAAGCAGGAAGTGCAACATTAACCTTAAGCATTTCACATTATTCTTCAAGTATTGATATCAAAGTCAAGAAATGTCGGGCGCAGTTTATGAAAAAGGACGGTACTGCGGTATTAAAAGAATATGAGATACCGTTTGGAAGTACCGTTGCCGAGTGCGAAGCAGCAGGGACTTTGGTAATTCCTGCTGAAACAAGCCTTAAACTTTCTGAGGATGAAGTGTTCTTTGATTTCTATACCGAAGCTAACGGGAAGGGAAGTAAGCTTGATGAATCATTTGCTTTTGAGCAGGAAATCACAAAGTTCTACCCTTATATTGAAGAAAATGATAAGGAATTTTACGTAAAACCGCTTGGCGATTATGTGTATACCGGAAGTGCTGTTAAACCTGAACCGTTTGTGTATGAAAAGGGTGCAGACGGGACATCAATTACCAGGTTGACTAAGGGAGTCGATTACAAAGTATCGTATTCAAACAATGTTAAAATATCAAGCAGCAGCAGTATTCCTATGGTCAAGGTTACAGGATGCGGGAATTACGTCGGCGCAATTAATGTTAATTTTGGAATAGTAAAAAAATCTTTGAACAGTGCGGATATTTCCTGTGAGAATATAAGCCTTAATTATAATAAGAATGTACAAAAGGCGGCGCCTGTTTTGTACAGAAACGGAAAGAAGCTTAAGAAAAACACTGATTATGTGATTACTTATCCGTTGACCGATGCCGGTGCCTACAAAAACAAGGGAACTTATCCTATAAAAATCGAGGGTAAGGGCGGATATAGCGGAAGTATTGTTGTTTACGAAACTATTACCGAAAAAATCAATTTAAGCAAAGTTTCCGTAAAAGTCAGCAATGTGAAATTTGACAGGAAAAGAATTAATCCAACCGAAAATGTTTATTTGGTACCTGAATACAGTGTTACATATAAAGGAGCAAGCCTTATTTTCTCGGAAGACGGAAAAAAAGGTGATTACACTGTGAGTTTTTCAAATAATGACCGAGTTGGTACGGCAACGCTTACAATTAATGCTACTGACGCAAGCGCTTACTACGGAACTAAGACAGTGCAATTTAGCGTGCTTGGAAATAAATTGTCTTCGGCAAAGGTTTATGGAATTGCAGGCCAAGAGTATACCGGAAACAGCGAAGATGTTAAACAGGTAATCACATCTGAAGTATCAGGATTTGGAGTAAGTCTTCGAACAAATGACGGTGTTTGCCTAAAGGGTATAGAAGAGGATGAATATGTAAAGCTTGGTATAAAGGAGAAGCTTGATTATGATTATCTGGTGTCTTACAAAAATATAAATAAAACAGGTACGGCTTCCGTTATTTTTTCGGGCGTTAATGGTTTTAACGGAACAATTAAGAAAACCTATAAAATCACAAAATGCAATATAAGTAATTCTGTTCAGAATGTAGTACCGTTTTATTATAAAGAAGAAGAGGCCGTGGCTTTGGGACTTAAAGTAAATAAATCTGGCATCGGCGCTTCAATTGATGAATTAACTAAGCGTGGAGTGGCGATTAGGGAACTTAAAGGTGGCGATTGCATATATGATGAGTATGTTAAGGGCGGTTCCAAACCACAGATGCTTATAAAAGTTAATGGAATTTATCTGACCGGTAAAGACTTTACGGTCACTTACAAAAACAATACGAAAATTTCGGTTCCGGAGAACAATATAAAAGGAACAGTGATTTTAACCGGAAAGGGTAATTACACCGGAAGTTTAAGCTTTGATATGTTTGTGTCAAGGACTGATTTATCGGAGAGTATTAAGTCGGTTACCGCACCCGATATGGTTTATTCTGTCAAAGCGGGAGGAATTTTAAGTAAGCTTACAATTCTTGATTGTAATGGCGCTGCATTAAAGATTGGTACTGATTATGCAAGGAATTTAGAGTATAATTACAAGTATGTTACGGATGTTGTTGATAAATTCGGAAATAAACTTCCAAGAAGCGCCGGCGAAAAGGTTCAAGTCGGAGATATTCCGGCAGCGGGGACAGTAATCAGCATATCGACTTACGGAATAAATAATTATACCGGTGCGGTTAGCGCTGACTACCGGATTAGTAAAGTGAATTTGAATAATAAGAAAATTAAAGTAGCAATCAAATCACAAACTTATATGAGCGGTGTCCCGGTTACTTTGAAGCCTGAGGATTTGACTGTGACTTATAGTGGGGTTAAACTCCGCTACGGTGTTGATTATACAATCGATGATACAAGCTATTTGAATAACATTACCAAAGGTACTGCGAGTGTTACGATTGTGGCATTAAAATCCGATAGCAATTATGGTGGAAGAAGAGTAATTAATTTTAAAATATTGCCGAAAAATATTATATGGTTTTAGAACAATAGGGATGGTCAATTCATGATTAAACGTATATTTAAAGCAGCAGCAATACTTGTTACGGTAAATTTGACAATAAATTCTGTTTTTGTCGGAAAAGTATATGGAAATGAATATATGTTGTTATCTGAACCGGAAGATCTAATGGTTTGTGATATGGACAGCGAAGCTCTTACGCCGGATTCTGCGGACGAAATTTATCTTGAGGATAACTTGTCTTTGGATGAAGAGAATGAAGAGCTTAGTTTGCGTGAAATTGATTTGGATGAGCAGGATATAGTGCGTGAGTCGGGAGAAATACTATCTGTCAATGAAACGTATTTGGCTTATGATGACAAAGCTTCAGAGGAGATTACTACGGAAGTTAATGCATATATTCCGAGCGGTGATATGCAAATCGATATTCCATATCATGCAGACGGAGATGAATTTGCTCTTAATGCTGTTGATTTGCCGCCTGCATATGATTCAAGGACCAAAGGATTTGTGTCTTCCGTTAAGAATCAGGGATATTACGGAACCTGCTGGGCACATGCAAATATCTGTGCGGTTGAATCTTCGTTAATGTCTGATAATTTATCCGTGGGCGAATCGGATTTGTCTGAGTATCAGATGGCATATTTCTTTAATTGCTATAAGAATGTTAATGATCCGCATATGAATACGGGCGGTGATTATTTTGAACCGTCAAGTTATTCTTTGAGTGGAAAATATAATTTGGGTGGTAACAATTATGCTGCTGCAATTATGCTTATGGATTGGATTGGACCGACTGAGGAGTATAAGGCACCATACAGCAGGTTAGTGAATAATTTGGATGAGGGTTATGCTTTTGATGATTATGCACATATTGAGAATGCTTATTTCTTAAGTTCTGGGGATAGAAACGGAATTAAACAGGGAGTTATGGAATATGGTGCACTTTCGTGTTCCTACGCATCATATAGCGATTACTACAACGGCGCGGCGTATTTTAGCGGTACGGGTCGGCTTAGATCGAATCATGCGGTTTCAATAGTTGGTTGGGATGACAATTATCCGGCATCCAATTTCGGTATGCGTCCACCGGGTAACGGTGCCTGGCTTATTAAAAACAGCTATGGTCCTGAATCGTATGATGGTGGATACATGTGGATTTCATATTATGAGGGTTCGCTTGGTGATATAATAGGATACGATTGCGCGTTATCCGATAATTACGATAACAACTATTTCTACGACGGTTGTACGAGATGGGATGTTACCAAGAGTTTTGCTGCGGGGGTTAGCGTTGCAAATGTTTTTGAGGCTGATGATGCAGAAATACTTAAGGCAGTATCATTGGCGGTTGCGGATACAAATATAAGCTATAGCTTGCAGATTTATTTAAATCCCGATAATCCTGATGATCCGACAAGCGGAATTCCTATGTTAGCCAAAGAACAGACAGGAAGCTTTGCTTACGAAGGCTTCTTTACAATACCTCTTGATGAACAGATTTCAATAGATAAAAATGACAAATACAGTGTGGTATTTACATTAAACAGACTTAACAGTAACAAAGTAACTCTTTATTCGGAAGAATCAAGAGATTCTTTCGGATGGGGAAGCTGGGTTGCCGAATCATTTGAGGGTGTGAGCTTCTATAAAGAAGCCGGTTCAACAGAATTTGTTGATTACGGAACTCTTGAAGGAAAAGATGAATATTCGGGCAATATGCCGGGTTGTTTCAGGATTCACGCTTATACGGATAACGATACTGAATGGCGAATAGATAAAACCGCGTTTGACGGTAATACGATGCGAATTGAAAGAGGAACTGCAAGTACTTTGGAAATTATTTCATCCGAACCGATTGAACAAAACTTGGTTAGTATGACTTCAAATAACAGCTCGGTATTGGAAATAGTGAGCGGTAATGTTTTGCAAGCCAAGAATTTGGGAGTTGCGACAGTAACAGTCAATTACAAGGGCAAAACAAGATATGTAAGAGTTTTTGTGTATAAGACTTCCGATGATTTGACTATTAGCTTGGATGGCTACAGCTTCGGATATACGGGAAAAAATATTTGTCCGGGTGTTTATGTTTACGATGGAGGCAAGCTTCTTAGTAATAATGATGATTATTATGTGTCCTACCATGATAACAAAAACATAGGAACAGGATATGTTTTGATAAAATTTGCCGGAAGTTATTCGGGCGAAAGACGCATCGATTTTGAAATTCATGATGTTTTTCCGATTACTTTGGCGAAGTTTAGTGAGCCGGAAGATACATTTCTTACTTATGATAAATACGGAAATGTGATTCCTGCAAGGCCATCGGTTGAATGTATTGAAGGCTATGAGGATTACGAACTTAGAGAAGGTAAAAATTCAGGATATACTCTTGAGTATTTTGACAATGACACTTTCGGTACAGGTAAGGTAGAGATAATCGGAAACGGATATTTTTACGGCTCGATTGTGTATTCGTTCAAAATAAATAAGCGTAATTTGTCAACTCTTGAAGATATGCAGTGTGTATTTACAGATTACGACAGTAACGGTAATCATGAGGTTGTTTATAATGGTTACAAGCATACTCCAAAGCTTACGATAAGTTATCTTGAAAATCCGGGTGATACAAATTCACGTGCAGTTTTGACGCAGGGAGTTGATTTTAAAGTCTCGACAAATACTAAAAAAACCGTCGGTAAAGCCAAAGTTACAGTAACCGGAATGGGGAATTTTACCGGAAAGAAAACCGTATATTATGATATACAAAAGAAGAACATAGAAGATACGTTTTCAAAGAAGATGTTTGAAAAGGATGGAATAGTTGAAGTTTCCATACCCGATTGTAAATATAACGGTAAGGCTCAAAAGCCCACGGTAAAGGTTGTGCTCAGACGGGTTGACGGCACTAATTACACAATGAAGAAAAACAAGGATTATACTGTTTCCTACGAAAATAATATTAATCTTGGAACTGTTAATGATAGCATTGCACCACGTGCGATTATTACAGGAAAGGGTAATTTCTGCGGTGTATTGCGAATTCCGTTTAATATAATTGATTCCAAAATTGTTAAGAAGAATATTGCAACCCTTAAGGAAGAAGGAGCTCTTAAGGTTCAGTTAAAGAACTCCTGCGAATGTTACTACAGCGGTTACGCTGTAAAACCTTTTGATGGATTTGACGGCATAGTTCTTCAATATGTTGATTCATTACACAACCTAAAGCTTATAAGAAATACGGATTATATGGTAAAATATTCAAAGAATACGAAAGTCGGAGCGGCATATGCTACCATTATAGGTAAGGGAAATTTTAAGGGGTCATTCAAAATAAACTTTAATATCAATCCATTGAATATGGATTGTGTTGTGGCACTTGTAAGCCCTTACGGCGGCATTCTTGATAAGCTTGATTACTCTAAAACCTATGAGTATACAGGCAAAGTAATCAAGCCGGAGGTGAATGTATATTATCTTCCGAATCATGAATATGATAAGAAAATACTGCTTAAGAAAAATTCGGTATATACAATATCTTACGGAACAAATAAGTTACCGGGTACCGGTACACTGACCGTTACACGTAAAGGAAAGAACTTTGAAGGTGACAAAAAGACGGTTGATTTCCGCTTCGATATTGGGGAGAAATCAATAACGGATGCGGTAGTTGATAAAGTAGATGACGTGAAATATACAGGCGGTTACGTATATCCGAAAGTAAATGTTAAATTGGGCAAGACAGTTCTTAGGGAAGGTATTGATTACACTTTGTCTTATTCCAATAATGACTATTTTGGTAAAGGTACAATTACAATTAACGGTTGCGGTCTTTATAAAGGGAAGAAGACGGTTTATTTTGTAATCAAATAAATAGTAAAGTGAGATTTTGTTATGAAAGTTGTAATTAGTGGCGGAACCGGCGCAATCGGGATGGCTCTTATTAAGGAGTTGATTGCCGGTGGGCATACGGTTTATGTTCTTGTGCGACCTGATTCTGCGAGGAAGGAAAGACTCAAAAGCATTAAAGGTGTCAATTTGGTTGAAGCTGATTTGACAGATTATAGTACACGTATGTCAGAGATAGCGGATGAAATCGGAAAGGATGTTTCTGTTTTTTATCATTTGGCATGGAACGGAACAATCGGCGATTGCAGAAATGATTGCTATCTTCAGAATCAAAATGTCAGGTTTACCCTTGATGCTGTGAGATTGGCCAAAGCTCTTGGGGCGGAAACTTTTATCGGAGCAGGTTCTCAGGCAGAATACGGAAGAGTTGAAGGTGTACTCACAGCTTCAACAGCGACGAATCCCGAAAACGGATATGGTATGGCTAAACTTTGCGCCGGTTATATGAGCAGATTACTGTGTGAGCAATTAGCATTAAAACACATATGGGTCAGAGTTCTAAGCGTTTTTGGTCCGTATGATTCCGAGAAAACAATGGTTGTTTCCTGCTTGAGAAAAATGCTTAATGGGGAAAAAGCCAAGTTTACAAAAGGCGAGCAGAAATGGGATTACCTCTTTAGCGCTGATGCAGCAAGGGCATTTGCACGTTTGGGTGAAATGTCCCTGCTTGGTGATGCATTGAATAATAAAGTATATTGTCTTGGTAGTGGACAAGCTAAAGCATTAAAGGAATATATCGGGATAATGCATAATCTGTCTAAATGCAGTCAGAAACTTTTACTTGGTGAAATACCTTACGGCAGCAGGCAGGTTATGTTTTTGCAGGCTGATATAAGTGAACTTGAGAAGGATATTGGTTTTGAACCAAAGACTTCTTTTGAAGATGGGATAAATGAAACGATTAAATGGATTAGAAATGAAGTTTAAGTTATTGACATTGCAACTGAACAGTAACAGGTTTAGCTAATGGAGATGGTTGATTATGATGCGAAAAGCGGCTTTATTAAAGAGAATATTGGCTTTTGGTTTGACATTTGCTCTTGTGGCTTCGGAAATGGAAGCAGCGACGGTTTATGCTTGGGACAATGTATGCCTTGAAACTTACGGGAATGAGCAGTCTGAGGAAGATATTCTTAAACTTTCCGATGATGAAATTCTCTTAAGTGAGACAGAACAGGTTGTTTTAGAAAATGATATTTTGACGGAGAATTACGTCGATTCATTTGGGGATATGGTTTCGGACACGGAAGCGGTAGAGGTTATAAGTGTGAATATCATTTCGGATACGGAAATTCCGGAAACTACGAGTGAAACGGTAAGTGAGTTAAGCCAAGAGGAGATTGATGCCAAGAAAGCTTTGATTACAACTTATAATGAAATGGGCAAATATACGGAGGGTATTGATTATGCCGCCAATGAGGTATTTTCTTTTGTGGAAAATATAGATTTGGCAAATGAAGTTGCTAATCTTATTGATGCTTCTTTGAAGGAATTTGAATCAGGTGTGGCAGTGTATACACTTAACGGCAGTTACAGTGTCGATGAAGTTGTGGCTATGTCACTTGATATTTCAAACAATCTTCCGGCGCTTTATCCTAATTACAATCGTGACTGTGATGATATAAACGGATTGGAAGCGGAATATGAAGTTGCGGCAAACGGTTCGTATATTTATGATACGGTATTAAATATTAACGATCGTCTTCTTGACGAAAGTACGGCTACAAAATCAGGAAACAGTGCTTATCAGTGGTTTCATGATGCAGTAGGTTCGGGATACGCATGGAGCCGTGGATACAAAGGTTACGGTATTAAGGTTGCAGTTATTGATTCGGGAGTAAATCCGCATGAGGATTTGGTTGTTAAGGGAAACTATGGTCTTGGCGGTGATGAATCCATAGAAGATTTGCAGGGACACGGTACTCATGTGGCAGGTATTATCGGAGCACGGATAAACGGTCGCGGTGGTGTCGGAATTGCTCCGGAAGCCGATATTTACAATATCAAGGTGTATTCCGAAACAACAAAAAAGATTTCCGACAGTGCTGCTGTTATGGGAATTGAAAAAGCAATCAGTTTAGGTGTTGATATTATAAATATCAGTTTTGGTTCTGCATTTATTAATTCTGCATATGACGAAGTGATGACGAAAGCATATAGAAAAGGTATTGCTGTTTTTGCGGCAGCAGGTAATGACGGCGGACAGGTTATTTATTCGCCTGCTTATAGTACACATGTTTTTTCGGTTGCGGCAACCGATGCAAATAATAAACGGGCAAATTTCTCGAATTATGGCGAATGGATTGATTTTGCTGCTCCCGGGTCGGAAATATGGTCTACTTACAATAGCAGCAATTCTTCCTACGCGGGAATTGACGGAACATCGATGGCTGCCCCGATTGTGGCAGGTGAAGCGGCAGTAATTCTTTCCGCGGCAAAAGATATTCCGGAATTGCAGGATGCTAAAGGAAATCTTTTGAAGGGAAGTAATCGAGTGGATGCACTTGTTTCCGTGATGAAGAAAAATACCGTAAATGCGGGAAACGGAATGGGAAGCGGAATCTGTTATCTTCCGAAGGTCTTTAAAACGAGCAATATTTCTTCGATACCTTCATCCCCTACAATTGAAATAGCAAGTGTGACTTCGGCGAAAAATAAAGAAAATGCACTTGGTACAATGCTTAAGATGGATTTTATTGTTCCGGGCGGCTGCATGCTTGTGTATTCTGTGGACGGAAAGAATCCTACTTTTAAAAACGGTGTTTGCGGCAGTAATACGAAGTTACTTACCGTTTCATCGGAAGAAGAGAGTAACAAATGCAGATATTCTGTTGTTATACCAAAGAGTGAATTTACTAAACGAAGTGTTAATGTTAAGGCGGCCACGGTATCTCCGGTTGGAAAACTTTCCAAGGTAGTATCCAAAACTTATAAATTCGAAGTGTTGCCGGGCAGTGTGGAAATAAAGGGTACTCAGAATTATGCATCAGCCGGTAAATCGATTACACTTAAGGCAACGGTATTCCCAACTAATGCAACCAACAAAAAAGTTTCGTGGAATATTGATGATAAATCAAAGGCAGCAGGTATTAAGATATCAAACGGTAAAGTTACGATTCCTTCGAATTTTAAGGGATATTGTTCCGTATTAGTTACAGCCGCAGCTGTTGGTGATACGAGTAAAATTGATACTTACGAAATTGAAGTTGTTCCTTCGAATGTAGCTTTTGTTACTTCGATACGTCCGAAAGCGAGCAAGGTTAATAAATGTATAGGTAATGCAGGTTACAGCTTTGACGGTTTTGAATTGTTTGAAATTGGCGTTAAGGATGGTTATACGGCAAGTGCTACCGATTTCACATGGAAGTCCCTTGACACTTCGATTGCAACTGTTACTCCCGAAACCGGAAATATAACCGTCAAAAAGGATGGAAAGGTTAAGATTAGTGTTGCAGCCAATGATGGTTCTATGAAAACTTCTTCCTGTACAATTACTGTATACAGAAATTGTGATTCGATAAATATGCTTCCGGCAGAAAAGAGTAATAGTATGAATCTTATTGCCGGCAGATACTATAAGCTCAAAACGAATTTGGTTCCGGAGAATGCAACGAAGAAATCAATTAGCTATGCTGTTTCTGCCGAAGGTCTTGCAAACGGCTTGTCGGTTACCAAAACCGGTTGTATCAAAGCAACTTCCAAAGCGGCTCTAGGAACCTATGATGTCTTTTGCGAAGTTGTAAATATGGATGGAACGAAAACAACTTCTAAGATTGCGGTCAATATTATTGCGAAGGGAATATCATCACTTCGCCTTAAGAGTAAGAAAGAAACGATTTTTAGAACGACAAACAATTTTGCCTGCAAAACCGATGTAACAATACCGATTAATTATTCGGGTAATGCAGAGGCGACAGACTTTGCGGTTACAAGTTCAAATCCCGGTATTGTAGGTGTATCACCGGTTTATAAAGAAGGCGATTTGTATGTGGTTTCTTGTCATGCAATCGGAGGAATTACCGGTAAAGCCAAAGTTAAGGTAACGACTCTTGACGGATCAAATAAAAGCTCTACAGCTACAGTTACTGTAGTTAATCCGCCATCTTCTCTTAAAATATTAAGAAAGGATGGTAAAAATACCACTTCATTATATGCCGGCGGAAAAGTTTCATTAGCTGCGGTAATTGGAAGTGAATATGGTAGGATTAACAATACCGGTGTTGCGTATTCTCTTGAAGAATATAATCCAAACGGTGTTAAAGTGGAAAATGCCGGAAGTAATTTGGAAAACCATGCTTCCATAACCGCAAGCGGTGCATTGACTATCGGTAAAAATATTGCAAATTATACTAAACTCAGAGTTACAGCCAAATTGAAAGATGGCAGTAATGTATCCGTAGTAAGAGATTTCTACGTATATAAGGTACTTGATGCAAATACCTTTGGAACAACTAAACAGACAACACTTAATCTTAATGGAAAAAGTCGGGTAGACAAGGAGATTGTACTGAATTTGCCTACGGATATGATTTTGGGCTACGGAGAATCGGCTCAGCTGCGATGCGCTAAATTCAGAGCAAGTGCAACTAATCCGACGTGTGTACAGGGTTATGTTAAAGGCTATTCGTTTGATAAGAACAATCATAGTTATGCTCGTGTATCTTTTGTCTTGACGGGAACGAAGGCAGGCAGTGGAAACGTGTCTTTTACAACCGATGACGGTAGCAGGACATTGACATATGTTGTAACCGTTAATTGATTTGTCCGCGCCAAGACCGTGAGTGAGTCTTGAATTATGATAAAAATAAATTTGTGAAACGTACATTTATTTACAGAATATATAATGATTGTGAAGGAGAGTTGAATCATGATACGAAGAAATTTTGCGAAATTTGTAGCCGGGCTGTTAGTTTCCGTGCTTTGTGTTACTTCGGTTCCAACAGTGACATTTGCTGATAATTTGGATGAAAATATTGAAATATCACTTTCGGAAAACGAAGGAGAGGATATTAAGATAGAAGATGAAGTACTTACTTTCGAAAATGAAGCCGAGGATATTGTGCCGGAAGATGAAGTACTTACTTCCGAGAATGTAGCTTTGGAATTGAACCTTAATGATATTGATTCTGATATGGAAGAAAATGGACTTGGTTATGTTGCTCCTGATTTTGAGGCTCCAATATCATATGGAAGCAATTCCTATAGTCTCAATGCAGAATTGCCGTCATCTTACAATTCCGTAAAGAACGGATATGTTACAAGCGTAAAGGATCAGGGAAGCTATGGTGTTTGCTGGGCTTTTGCTATGTGTGGGGCAGCAGAAACTTCAATGTTAAAGCAGAAGTATGTTAATGACAACACCGCTGTGGATTATTCGGAAAGGCAGCTTGCTTATTTTATGTACAATCGAAAAGGTATCAATGATCCTTTGGGAAATACGGCGGGTGATTATGTTACTGCAACGAGCGATTGGAAAAATGTTGGTGGAAATGCAACTTACTCTTCTATGATGCTTAAGAACTACGCAGGTGGAATGGGGCGTGAAGAAGATGATCCTTATTCCGGCTTGGCATCAGGTGTAAATGCGGATAAATGTTATGTAAACTTGGCTCATCTGCAACAGGTTAGATTTATTAATTCGGCAAGTAAAGAAAGTATTAAACAGTATATTATTTCAAATGGCTCTGTCGTAGCAGCGCTACGTTGGGAGGAAAGATATCTTAACGATGCCAAGAATGCATTCTTTTGCAATGATGAAGACTCCCAAACGAATCATCAGATTCTTTTGGTCGGATATGATGATTCGTTTAGTAAAGATAACTTTAGGAGTGGAAGTAAGCCGCAGAGTGACGGAGCTTGGTTGGTTAAAAACAGTTGGGGTACAAGCCGGTTTGACGGTGGTTATCTGTGGGTTTCATATGAAGATATGTCACTAAATGAGTTTGTCGCTTTGGAATATGAACCGGCCGGTAATTATGAGAACAATTATCATTATGATGGTGGTGTAAATTGGGGGGGATATGGTTACTCATCAGGTGATGCAACCAATAAGAAATATACTATGGCTGCAAATGTTTTTAAGGCTGCCGGTAATGAGAAACTTGAGGCTGTCGGAGTATGTTTCTATTCTGCCGATGTTGAATATTCAATACAGATTTATAAGCAACCGCAAAACGGGAAGCCGGATTCGGGAACAGCTATGCTTAGCGAACCGCTTAAAGGTAAAACAACAGAAGCCGGTTTCTATACGGTTAAACTTAATCAAAGCGTATTTCTTGATGAGGGTGATACTTTTTCAGTTGTAGTCAAAGCTCATGCAGATGATGAGTATACGCGGTTGGCCTATGATATAACGCAAGAGTTTGGCTTTTGTACGAATCACACGGGGGAAATTGCAGGAACGAGTTTTTTGAAATCAGGAACGGCAACTGCTTGGACTGATGCATCGACTACTAAAGATGGCAGTATGACCTTTAGAATTAATGCTTATACAAACAAAGTCAGCAAAAGTGTAATGTCCGTTGATAAAACCGAGGCATTTGCCGGTGATTACATTGAAGCAAGTGTGCAATTTGATGATTTGGATGTGAATATTTGTGATGTTGATTTGGGCGTTTATACGGATGAAGCGTGTACAACAATGGCCGGTAGTGATTTAGGCGTTAACGTAAAGGAAATTATTCCTGATTCCAAAGCCGGAGGGTATAAGGGTGTAATTTCCGTTTCTATAAATGCTATACCGGGAAATTACTATTTAAGGGCTTCCTATGGCACCGTTGTGAAGTCTACGAATGTGATTAAGCTTGATATCAAAGCATTATATGCTGCGGATTTTAAAGCTGAGTATGCATGTTATGAGGACACGGATTGGAATCGGGAACATAATATATATTCGTTGTCTTATTTAAACAGCAAAACAGGTGAGAAGGTGCTTTCGGATAATTATGTGAGTTTCACGTCTTCGAATGAGTCAATCGCTGAAGTGTATAGAAATGGCACGGTCAAAGTCAAAAGTGAAGGTACAACGACGATTAGCGTAATATTAGATGATGGCGCACAAATATCAGGTGATTTGAAGGTCGTTGAAATCAAAGATGATTCTGCAAGACTTGATTCGGAAGCACTTGCCGGTGTATTTACAAATGTATACAACAAAGTTTCCGATTTGAATGATATTCTTGATGATACTTTTGGCAAAAATGTTTGGGTAATAGAGAATGAGGATACGGATGTAGTTGCAGATGACGCTAATCCGGTTCAGGAATTTGTAGCATATCATATTGATTCAAATACAGGCTTCAGGCGTCAGAGCGAAGCACGTTTTAAAGTGTTTGCATTTGATAATTTTGTCCTTAAAAATGTTAAGGATGTCATAAGCGTCGGTGAAACAATTGATGATATTGAAATCGGATATGATATTATCGGTGCCAAGCCACAAAGTGATTTCTTTGGGAAACTTTCCACGACATATGAAAAAATCGGGAACGCTTTCTACTTATATGAAAATAACGAAAACGGAAGGGTTTCTGTAAAAGGTATATCTACAGGTGATGGAAATATCCTTGCAACGCTTAAATTCAGGTCAGAGGACGGACTTGTGGAAATCGGTTCTGCAAGGCATGATTTTAAGATTGAGGTCGGTGATGCTTATAAAGGAACATTCGTTAAGTCGGTAGGAGGAAATGATAGCGTAATATCAATAAACCGAACATATGAATATGATTTGGATTTGGGTGAGGACAGTATTGAAACCAACAAAAACATTTTTAAGTTCAAATACAGCAATTATTCGGGTAATGTTACACTTTCCGTTAAAGATGCCGGAGTTCTGAAAATAGGCACTAATGACAAGACGAAAAAGGAAGTTACCTTGATTCCAAAATCTTTTGGAAGTACTGTACTCACAGTTACTTATGATGATCTTAACAAAACTCAAATGGAATACAAGGTGCGTGTACTGTCAAAGAGTGCGAAATCATTTTCATTGAGTAATGAGACATTAAATTTCAACAGTGCCCTTAAATCGGATGTTAAAACAATAGAAGTTCTTAATGCGTGCGATGCCTGGCTTCAAAATGTTGAATTAGTGGATGCCAATGGAAATCCTGTCAGTGGATATTCGGTTTCGTTTAGTTCGGCATATAAAGATGAATGTGTTCAATCAAAAATATCAATTGGACTTAATGGCGCAGGGAAGAATATGACCGCTTATTTGAGATGTTCATGGGGCATATATTCTACTGATTATCACGGCGAAGATATATCATTTAAGGTTAATTTAAAAGTTGCGAAGACTGTTCCGAAGGTTACTGCCAAGCTTACAAAGAAGCCAAATGCCTTTTTAAGGGGAAACAATCAGATGTCGGCGGATAATCCGGCAGCAGGATTGGTTGCCATAAACTGTTCCGGTGCGGGAATTACCGGCGTAAGACTTAATTGTGCCAACAGTAAGCCTTTTGGATTCACGGGATTTGTAAACAATTCTTCGGCAGTCAATTCATGTGAAATGCCAATACTTGTAGGTGATGCGACTTTGATTAAGAATAACAAGGCTTTTGCTGCAGTTACGCTGGATGGATACCGCGATCCTATAAAGGTTAATTTTACCATTGACACAATAAGCGGAACGCCGACATTTAATACTTCTGCCGTGACACTTTACAAGGGTAATAAGGAAACAGAGACGGCCTTTGTTTACGTGATTGACAAAAAAAGCGGACAGGTAATGAATATAAATCCTTCGTATGTAGCTCTGGCAGATGCGTCAATGGAAGAATACTACAGTCTTCAGAGCGATACCGAATCCGGAAATCCGGGGATAAGAATTAAATTGCTAAAGGGTGTTACGAAGAATAAATCCGGAGATACATTAAAGATTAAGGTTGTTTGTGATGATTGGCGATATGACATAGGCAGCGGTGGTGAATTTACGTTATCTATTAAAGTTAGTGTTAAAGATTTGTCGAAGCTTACACTTAAACTTACTGAACCTAGAGTTAATATGTATGTATATCAGGGCGCAAATGCAAGAGTGCTTAATTCTGCGGTATATTCGTCAGGAATTTCTCTTGCGGGTGGTTGTACCGATACAGAATTTGTTAATGCCTTAAAGATCGAAGAGGTATCAAAAACAAGTACCTACGGAAATACTATTTTAGTTGAAAATAATGACGGTCAACTGAATTTCAAATTTAATAGTGCAAGAAACGTTTTTCCTGCTGCCGGAACTTACAAATATAGATTTACATTGCCAAAGGATTTGATCGGAAGCAAGAAGGATATCAGTGCAACAATCAGTTTAAAGGTAAAGAACGTAGCTGATGTTAATGATGTTTTCGCACCTTCTAAGTGTGTGAGCATTAAAACGAAGGGCAAAATTGATGTATTAAACAGAGTAGGGTCGTTTGTGACTGTTACGCCTAAATTCAGTAATCTGCCTAAATCAATGAAGCTTCGTGTTGAACCGCAAATTGGTGGCTTAAATAAAGATTTGTTTGAGATTGCAGGCTTTGATGCTGACAATGGAACAGTCAATATTGCTTTGATTGCCGGTAAGAAAGTATCATCAGGAGTTAAGTATACAATTAATTTAAGTTACAAAATCTATGTTGGTGAATTAAATTACGCGACTGTTACCACTAAGGATTTCAATGTTTCGCTTACACAGGGAAAGGTAAGTACATCTGTTAATTCAGATACATATAATTACTCAAATGCAAGTCACGGCAATGTTTCGACGCTTACAATTAATACAGTGCATTCTTCGGGAATCGGAATAGCGTTTTATGATGCAAAGCTGCTCTCGGGAACGGATGATTTCAGTATAGTTGAAGTAAAGAATAACAATGTTATTTTAAACCACAATCCAAGTGGTCTGATTAAGAAGAATAAGAGTTATGTTGTTAAAGTATCACTAAAATTAAAGGATGCTTTTGAAAATTCCAAACCGGTGGTAGTTAATTACAAAGTTAAAATCCAATAGATTCTAACAATAATCCACAGATGTACACTTGATCCGGGTGGGTAATATGGCAATCACCAAATGGATTAATAATTAAAGAAGATATGTTGCGGTTTGCCCGCGGAATGGAGATTAATATGTTTGAAAATTTGACTGAAGAGCAGGCCAGAAAAGCAATATGCGAAATGGTCGGTGAGTATTGTGATACTTTTCATAATCAAACTAAAGAATTCAAGGAAGGAATGAGGATTCCGTATGCATCAAGAGTTTATGATAAGCAGGAAATGATGAATCTGGTTGATTCTTCGTTGGAATTTTGGCTTACATCAGGACGATATACCGAGAAATTTGAGCAATCCCTTGCAAACTATCTTGGGGTTAAGTATTGCGCTCTCGTTAATTCTGGTTCTTCTGCGAATCTGCTTGCTTTTATGACTTTGACTTCACCTTTACTTAAAGAAAGAGCAATTAAGCGCGGAGATGAAGTAATTACCGTTGCGGCGGGTTTCCCTACAACCGTTACTCCGATTATTCAGTATGGTGCGGTGCCTGTTTTCGTTGATGTTACAATTGAAGAAGCTAACATAGATGTATCGAGGCTTGAAGATGCTTTGTCGGAAAAAACAAAGGCCGTTATGCTTGCGCATACACTCGGCAATCCCTTTGATCTTGAAAGTGTTAAGGCTTTTTGCGATGCGCACAATTTGTGGCTCATAGAAGATAATTGTGATGCACTCGGTTCTAAATATATTCTTGACGGGAAAGAGTATTTTACAGGAACGGTAGGGGATATCGGAACATCAAGTTTCTATCCTCCGCATCATATGACAATGGGAGAGGGAGGCGCTGTATATACGAACAATCCTTTACTTAGTAAATGCATTCGTTCTTTCAGAGATTGGGGAAGAGACTGCGTGTGCAATTCAGGTCATGATAATATGTGCGGACACAGATTTGACAGACAGTATGGGGAATTGCCTTTAGGATACGATCACAAATATGTTTATTCCCATTTTGGATACAATCTTAAGGCAACGGATATGCAGGCGGCAATCGGGTGTGCTCAAATTGAAAAGTTCCCGGGATTTGTTGAAAGAAGACGAGCTAATTTTGAACGCCTGTATAATTTCCTTTCTGAGGCCGGGGTTGAAGATAAATTGATTCTTCCGAAAGCAACAAGGAACTCAATTCCAAGCTGGTTTGGTTTCCTTATTACATTTAAGGATAGTGGATTACGAAATGAAATGGTAACCAAACTTGAGAATGACGGTATACAAACACGAATGCTCTTTTCGGGTAATTTGACAAAACACCCGTGTTTTGATGAAATGAGGGCTGCGAAATCAGGATATAGGGTAGTCGGAGAACTTACCAATACAGACAGAATAATGAACGATTCTTTTTGGATTGGTGTTTATCCGGGTATGACGGATGAAATGCTTGATTATATGGGAAGAAAAATAGTAGAATACGTACGTTAAACAGTAATTTAATTTGATTGAATGAATGAGATGATTGAAAATATGGGTATTAAAGATTTTTATAACAATAAAACAGTGCTTATTACCGGACATACCGGCTTCAAGGGGAGCTGGATGTGTTGTATGCTTTCCGAAATGGGAGCAAAGGTTTACGGGGTAGCTCTGCCGGCGGAAGAAAAAAGTCTTTTTGAAATTGCCGGAATTTCTAAACAAATTGAAGAGTCAATAGAATGTGATATCAGAGAATTGGATGATCTTAGGAAAATATTTAAGAGAGTTAATCCTGAAATAGTTATTCATATGGCAGCGCAGCCGCTTGTTCGTGAATCCTATGAGAATCCTGTTTATACTTATGAAGTTAATGTGATGGGAACGGTAAATGTTTTGGAATGTTGCAGAAATACAGCTTCTGTAAAGTCTGTGATTAATGTCACAACGGACAAGGTATATAAGAACAAAGAATGGGAGTGGGGTTACAGAGAAAATGAAGAATTGAATGGTTATGACCCGTATTCAAATTCTAAATCCTGTTCGGAACTCGTAACATCTGCGTACATTAATTCCTTTTTAAATGATATGGGTATTGCAGTTTCAACTATGCGTGCCGGGAATGTTATTGGCGGTGGTGATTTCGCAAAAGATAGGATTATTCCCGATTGTGTCAGGGCAGTAGCCAAAGGTGAGGACATAGTTGTCAGAAATCCTTACTCGACGCGTCCTTTTCAGCATGTTTTGGAACCTGTTTATGCATATCTTTTGGTTGCCATGAAACAATATGAAAATAAAGAATGCGAAGGCAATTACAATGTCGGTCCAAATGATTCGGATTGCCTTAAGACAGGTAAACTCGTTGAACTCTTTTGCGATACATGGAGTCGTAAATGTATGAGACGGGAGAGTACGTTAGGTGTGCAATTTGTTCAACATCCAAAGTGGATAGATAAATCGGATGGTGGTCCTCATGAGGCAAACTTCCTTAAACTTGACTGTTCCAAGATAAAGGCCTGTTTGGGAATTGCACCTAAATGGGATATTTATATGACAATGGACAAACTTGCCGATTGGTATATTGATTACCTTGAAGGACGGGATGTGACATTGTGTATGAAGAATCAAATCAGGGAGTATTTATCTCAGTGAGAGAAGACCCCATTTCGAAATTTGCAATGAGTTTGTCGAGAATATTGTCGTAGACAACAATACTTATATTTGTTTCTGAAAGGTTGAAATCTTCGTATCCGCTGATCCCGTTATTTGTTCGCATTCCGTTCGTTCTAAGAACTGTTGCGTAAATACCGTCAGTGAACTCTTTTTTGAGCATCAGAATTCGATTTCCGTCTTTGTAGGTATAGCAATCGGAAATTGAATTTGAATAATGAATGGTTGAATTATTGGAAAATACATATAACGAATCAGAAGCTAAACCGGAAGGCGACTGTTTGTTTGCAAGCAGAACTTCCAGTTTGGCTTTTTCATTTGGATTCAAATTATTTAAATTGCAATTGGCAGGAATTGATACAAATATAGTATAATTCGCATTTACACTAATCAAATCCATTACCGTTTCGACATCATGGTTTGAACCTGCCGTAAATATTTCGTAGTTTAAATCATCCTGAGTCTGGTAAAGTGCATCAACATCCCAGGAGGCATATTTGCGCTCACCCCTGTGGTCTTTTAAATCATACATTTCGGTAAGACATTTACCAAGGTATTTTGTAAATTTCTGATTTCCACTTCTGTTAAGATGGAGAACTTCAGCCATGTCGGTTTCGAAATCAAGTCCCATAGCATCATAGCGTTTGTTGAAATCAATATATGGAATACCACATTCGTCCGCAATATCAAAAACAGTATTGTATTTAGCCTGCTCATCGGCTTCTACAACATAAGGAGATGAGAAAAACATAAGAGGAATGTTTTGAAGCTTTGTATATTCAATAATCATTCGAAGATATTTCTCTTCTTTCTCTGACAAAGGAGTACGGTTGGTAACATTGCTTATATCCGGTTTATCAAAAGCAACGGTAGTTTCTCTTGGATCAAACCCCTTGTAATTGATGCTTGAGTTAGCATCTGTAAAATCATCTTCGGTAAGGTCTACGTATCTTCCGTGTGTGGAATTAAACGGGACAAGAAGTCTGGCAAAAGCGTTTTCAGTTGCACTTGCTTTAATGGCACCAAATCTGTTCGCGTTTAATCTTATACCATAGGTATTTGTAATGAGCCAGTTTTCCGGCTGATTATCGATAGGACGAATCCCCGGAGTTGAGATTTCAAGACAGATTACCTTTGGAGACTGTGTTTTTAGTGCTTCCTTAATATAGTAGTAGCTATTCCAATAGGGTTGCTCGGCACCGGCCAAATCATAAGCCGAAATACCATATTCCTGCCAAAGCACACCGGTGTTTACATGACAAAACACATGTGAGCTGCCTACGAAAAGAGCATCCACAGTATTTTCCTTTTGCTTGTAATAAGATTTCATTTGCTCGATTCCGTCTTCGGATTTTAATGTGAAAATCCTGTTTAATATAAGCAGTGTACCGCCGAAGGCGGCAATAATGAGCATTATTTTGAATATGATTTTTAATGTAGGTTGTTTTAAAGTATTCATATTATTCTTTCTGTTTTGATTAAAATCTTCCATATATAAAGTCACCGGCATTGTATTCACTACCATAGTAACCGTATGTAATTGTTACCGCAAAAAGAATTAGAAAGAGCAAAAGCCTGAAAAGGAAATTCTGTTTGCGTATAAGCTTCCTTACGGATTCTCTTCCTGAAAGGTTAGAAACAACAAGTATCACGAGTAAGCCGCAGAAAAGTATAAACAATTCCGTGCCTGAAAGTCCGAGTGAAAAAATAGAATGATTTGCAAATATCCAGGGATTAAAAATTGAAAATGCGGATTTCCACATTTTAAAACCATCCGTTAACGATTCGGCACGGAAGAAACTTAATCCGAAAATAAATAGGAGAAAAGTTCTTGCGCGTTTGAAAAGTATGTAACTGAAGGCTTCTGTATTTATTCCGGCTATGTTGGTGAATTTGTTGAAAAAAGGTTGACATAATTCACTTAGAATTATTACGAGTCCCATATAAATTCCTACACCGAAAATGTAATTGAAGCCGCCACCGTGCCAGAGACCAATTAAAAACCAGGAAATAAGCAACCCAAGGTGTTGCGGGAAATTGTACTTCTTCTCGTAGCCTTTGCCAAGTTTCTTACGACAGAATTTGCGGAATTTTCTAAAAGCTTCTGTCTGCTGAACCGCGTAAAATACGTAGGTCTTAAGAAAGTCACCTAAGGTTATGTGCCATCTTCTCCAAAATTCAGCGAGTGATACAGAACAAAACGGACGGTCAAAGTTCTCGGGTAAAGTAATTGCAAGAGCTTCGGAAATACCTAGTACTATATCCATTAATCCGGAGAAGTCGGTATACAACTGTAATGCAAAGCAAGCGGCCGCGAAAGGAATGTATAATCCCGGATAAAGCTCATAGGAATTGTAAATTTCATTTACGATAATGTTTAATCGTTCGGAAACGACAAGTTTCTTGAATAAACCGTAGAGAACACGCATGAGAGCTTGGACTATTGTTGTGTAATCAAATTTCGATTCATTTCTAAAAAGCCCCTGTTCCATTTGCTCATAATTTACGATAGGTCCGGAAGTCATTTGAGGAAAATACGAAGCAAACAGTGTGAATTTAAAGAAATTGTTCTGCCGTTTAACTCTTCCCCAGTAAACATCCGTAATATAGCTTATGACTATGAGTGCAAAGTAAGAAATTCGCGGAGGGCATATTGTTTCTGCAAGGTGATTTAAGTCGGCTGCGGTTGCTTCATTAATGCCGGTACCGAATACTTTACAGATGGAGTTTACTACCGTAATGAGAAAAGCGGAGTATTTAAGCGAAACAAGCATGAGGATATCAAAAATCAGTATTAGCTTAAAAACAATTTGGCGCCTTTTCTGATTCTCACTCATAAAGCCTGTCGCCGCGTAATTAAGAAGTAAAAAAACGAGAAAAAGGACGCATTGATAGGACGATGCGCTTCTTACGTAGAAGGCAACGCTTGACAGAAACAGCCATATCCACCTTAATTTGGCAGGCAAAATGTAATAAATAATAAGTACAATAAGAAAAAAAACAAAAAATTCCAGAGAAATTACGGACATAATAGATTCACTTTCTAGTTTACACCTGTAATCATTTGCAGAAATAAAATTGAATGATCGATATTCTTTGCGTTTATGCTGATTGTAAAAATCGGGCGGTTCTTGGAACCTGTCCCGGAAGAAAAAGCACCATAATCACCGAGGTTTTTGAAATACTCGGCAGAATCAATGTAAATTCCGGCAAGATACGGTTCGGACTTAGGTTCACTAACCTTTCCGTCTGAAGATTTAGCTTCATCGACAATCTGACAGTAGAAAGGCTCAAATCCGGCTTCCCATAATCTGTCGCAGTAATCAGAACCAAGTATTCTTGATAAATCCATATGTGCACCGAGAGTACCGTATTTAGTCACAATATCTTCGGTTGCTATTACAACATCAAGACTTTCGGAAGCATACATTACCATAAGTTTTTCCGTATTTGCAATGGATATCTGATCTATGCTTTCGGGGTTAATAATCATGTCTGTGTTTATTGAAAGTCTATAGGCATCCAAGTCAATACCGGCATATTTGATATAATCATTTTCCAAATAATCAGCAGACGCATATGGTAAATAGGAGTTAATTACCAATGCATCCAAAAAGGAAGGCTTGGCATTTTGACGGCAACCTTTTGCTATACTGACCAAGGCAATTAATGCTATTATGATACCTATTATCGGAAACTTGTAGTAATCAAGGATGTATTCGATTTTTTTTTTGAACGGGAGATTTTTTAGTTTTTCATGCTCTCCCTTAACATTGTCTTTAACTGACATAAAGCACTTTCCTTAATTTTTACATTCCATATTAATCTACAAAAAAAAACGTAGTATGTCAAATGCTTTGAACTATAGATTACTGTTCAGTCCCTGACCGGTAACGACTATGGACTCTTTCGTGGGGTTGTTGTGAAATGGAAATTCTGCTATACTGTTTTTTATTCATTGAAGTAAGAATGATGTTACTCTGAGTGACGGAACGGAGATTAATATGAATGATACTTATGTTGAATATATGGTCAGGAGAAAACCAAATCCATTGCTGCTTCCCATAAAGGTTTTGATTTATTTTATTGCTTTTATCGGAATTATTTTTGGATTGAGCGGTGCCTATATTTTGCTGATTCCGGGAATTGCTGCCATTGCTCTGATTTTTATCTGGCTTCCGAATATGAATCTTGAATTCGAATATCTTTATCTTGATAAGGAATTATCCGTAGACAAAATCATGAACAAACAGAAACGTAAGAGAGTTGCCACTATTGATTTGAGTAAAATGGATTTTATGTGTCCTTTTAATTCGCATGAGCTTGATTCCTACAAGGCAAGAAACGCAAAGTGCGTTGACTATACGTCTAAATCGGATAATGCACGTGTTTACGTGATTGTTTACCATGAAGATAATGAAGAGAAACTTGTCAGTTTTGAACCAAATGATGAAATTGTAAAAATTATAAAAACTGTTTGCCCAAGGAAAGTGTTGGATTAGTATTATTATTTTGAGGAAACATATTTTGGGTTAAAACAGCAAGTGTTTTTGCCTGCAACTGAATAGTAACGCCGGTTCACTTTTTGGGCAATATGTGTGTTGACTGTGCTATGTGCATTTGTTATATTTATAAGACATACAATGATTTGTGATAGCCTGAATACGGAACAATTCGAAGGTATTATGTCGGGACTTTTGCTCCTGAGAGTGTAATATTGTAACTATTCAGAGCCATGCAAAACTGCTCAAAATATTTTGCTTGCAAAGAATATTATGAGCAGTTTTATATGGCGAAGTAACAACATGAGCAAAAGAAAAG
>JAZLIP010000012.1:0-18936 GCA_045617445.1 Lachnospiraceae bacterium
TCAAGAACTATTCTTGATATGAATGGTGCGGAGAAACTGCTTGGTAAGGGTGATATGCTGTTTTACCCGCAAGGATATCCGAAGCCGGCACGTGTGCAAGGCGCGTTTGTTTCCGATGAGGAAGTTAACAGAGTTGTCGATTTCCTTAAGGAACATTCCGGTGACATGGGGTATGATGAAGAGACTCAGAATAAGATAAATTCAGGCGCGGTTTCATCGGAAGGTGTGTCGGCAGGAGATTCCGATGGTGACGGAAATGATAGGGACGCATTGTTTGAGAAAGCCGCAAGAGCTATTATAGATAAAGATAAAGCCTCAATAGGAATGCTTCAGCGTATGTTTAAGATTGGTTTTAACCGTGCGGCTCGAATTATGGATCAGCTTGCGGAGGCCGGTGTTGTTGGTGAGGAAGAGGGTACAAAACCAAGAAAAATTCTTATGAGTGAGGAGCAGTTTGAACAGTTTGTAGAAGAATACTTATAGAGATTAGGAGAATCGCATGAAATCAGACATTGAGATTGCTATGGAGGCGAAGTTGCTTCCAATCAAAGAGATTGCCGCTAAATTATCTATTGATGAGGATTCGCTGGAATTGTACGGTAAGTACAAAGCTAAATTGTCCGAGGAATATCTTGAGAAGATAAGCAAGAATAAAGACGGTAAATTAATCTTGGTAACTGCTATAAATCCAACCCCTGCGGGCGAAGGTAAGACCACAACAAGTATAGGTTTATCCCAAGCTTTATGTAAACTTAATAAGAATTCGATTCTTGCTTTGCGTGAACCCTCATTGGGACCATGTTTTGGTGTTAAGGGTGGTGCAGCCGGTGGCGGTTACTCACAACTTGTGCCGATGGATGAATTGAATCTTCATTTTACAGGGGATTTTCATGCGATTACCGCTGCGAACAATTTACTTGCTGCAATTATTGACAATCATATTCATCAGGGTAATGAGAAAAACATAGATACCCGTTCTATTGTATGGAAACGATGTGTTGATATAAATGACAGAGCACTCAGAAATGTTGTTGTCGGACTTGGAAATAAGTCTGACGGCTTTGTTAGAGAAGATCATTTTGTTATTACCGTTGCTTCGGAAATTATGGCAATTCTTTGTCTGGCCGAGGATCTTAATGATCTGAAGGAAAGACTTAAAAGGATTGTTGTTGCTTATGATTATACAGGAAAACCGGTTACTGCCGACGATTTGAAGGCGGTTGGATCTATGGCGGCGTTGCTAAAGGATGCAATGAAGCCGAATCTTATTCAGACACTTGAGCATACACCTGCGCTTGTTCATGGTGGTCCTTTTGCCAACATTGCACATGGTTGCAACAGTGTACGAGCAACTAAGGCTGCACTTAAGATGGCGGACTATGTTGTTACCGAAGCCGGTTTTGGTGCTGATTTGGGTGCTGAGAAGTTCTTTGATATAAAGTGCCGTCTTGCTGATTTGAAACCGGATGCGGTTGTGCTTGTGGCAACAATCAGAGCGCTTAAATATAATGGTGGAACAAAGAAAGAAGATTTGTCAACGCCGAATATGGAAACGCTTAAGGCAGGAATCTGCAATCTCGAGAAGCATATTGAAAATCTTAAACTTTATGGAATTCCGGTAGTTGTTACACTTAATCATTTTTCAACGGATGCCCAAGAGGAAATAGAGTTCGTTAAAGAATTTTGTGAGGAACATTCCTGTGAATTTGCTTTGTCGGAAGTGTTTATGCAAGGTGGCGATGGTGGAATTGAACTTGCAAGGAAGGTGCTTGTTGCACTTGATAAGCCTGCTGATTTTAAAACGATATATGATGTTAATGATTCTATCGAAGATAAGATAAATGCAATTGCGAAGAAAATATATGGCGCAAGCAGTGTTTCTTTTTCGGCAACTGCTAAGAATCAAATGAAGAAACTTGAGAGTTTAAATTACGGCAATATGCCGATTTGTATGGCCAAAACGCAGTATTCACTTTCAGATGACCAGACTTTATTGGGAAGACCGCGGGACTTTGAGATGACGGTAAGAGAAATGTATGTTTCAGCCGGTGCAGGTTTTATTGTTGTTATTACGGGAAATATTATGACAATGCCGGGACTTCCAAAGGTTCCGGCAGCAAATAATATTGATTTGGACGAGAACGGAAATATTATCGGATTATTTTAGGAGGAAGTTATGACTACAATTATTGATGGTAAAGCAATTTCTTTAAAAATCAAAGATGAATTGAAGGAAGAGGTTGCAAGAAAAAAAGCAGAGGGAAAGAGAGCAACGCTTGCAGTTGTTCAGGTTGGAAATGATCCGGCTTCCGGTGTTTATGTAAATAATAAGAAAAAAGCATGCGCTTATATCGGAATTGATTCGGCAAGCTATGAATTACCTGAGGAAACAACGGAAGATGAATTGCTTAAATTGATTGATGAGCTTAATGCCGATGATAAAATTACAGGTATTTTGGTTCAGTTGCCGGTTCCAAAGCACATTGATGAAGATAAGATAATCAGAAGAATATCACCGGATAAGGATGTTGACGGATTCCATCCTATGTCGGTTGGTGCTATGTGTATCGGAGAAAAAGGTTTTGTAAGCTGTACTCCTGCCGGTGTAATTAAGCTCTTGCAATATTCGGGTATTGATATTGCCGGTAAGGAATGTGTTGTTGTCGGCAGAAGTAATATTGTAGGTAAACCAATGGCATTGCTTCTTCTTCGTGAGAACGGAACTGTGACGGTATGTCATTCTAAGACAACAAATCTTAAAGAGGTTTGCAAGCGGGCAGATATTCTTGTTGTTGCTGTCGGTAAACCTAAAATGATTAATCGTGATTATATTAAAGAAGGTGCCGTTGTAATTGATGTAGGTATTCATCGTATGGAGAATGGCAAGTTATGCGGTGATGTTGATTATAATGATGTATTTGATTTGTGCAGTGCCATAACTCCGGTACCGGGTGGTGTAGGACCGATGACTATTGCAATGCTTATGTATAATTGTGTCAGTAATATGTAATTGAAACGAGATTAGTATGATTTGTCCCAAGTGCAAAACAGAAATCAAAGAAGGTTTTTTGTATTGTCAGAACTGTGGCGAAGAAATAATCATGGTGGCGGGTTTTGAAGAAAACGAAAAAGTTGAGGATACACTCTCGAAAGTTACAGAAATTATGGCAGACGAAGTTTTGTCAACTATGTCAGATAGTGTAAGCCTGAGTGAGACTGCCAATGAACAATACAATAATGACTTATCAAATGATTCTGATAGTGAATTGAATAATGATAAACCATTTTTCTATTCGACAAAGTTTCTTATTACTGCGATTGTAGTTATTTGCCTGTTTTTTTCTTTCGGAATATACAAAGTTATAGACGTGGTTAGCGATTATTATTCGTATGATATTCAATATGCCAAAGCAGAGGATTTGTTTACAAAAAATGATTACGAGAATTGTATTATGCAGCTTAAGCATGTAATATCTATTGACGGTAATTCGGAAAAACCAAGATTGCTGCTTGCCGACAGTTATTTTGCATCGGAAAAATATGATGAAGCCATTGCTGTATTGAACAGTATGCCGGATGAGTTTAAAACGGATTCAGCAGTTTACGAACGACTTATCGCAAATTATGAAGCCGAAGGTGATATAAGCGCAATTATTGAATTGTCGAAAACATGTAGCAATCATAATATGAGTTCGATGTTTAAGGAGTATATTTCCGATGAACCTGAATTCAGTATAGATGAAGGAACTTTGTTTGAATTCGATTCATTGGAATTGATTGGAAGCGGGAATGGAGATATTTACTATACAATTGACGGAACGGAACCATCGCTTTCTTCGAATAAGTACAAAGCACCAATTAAACTTGACGAAGGAACGACGGAAGTAAAAGCAATTTATGTAAACGAGAAGGGAATTGCTTCTAAGGTTGTAAGCAATGTCTATAATGTGGAAATCATTAAACCGACGAAGCCTAAGCTACTAACCGCCTCAGGGAAATATTCCGTGCCGCGCCTTATTAAACTTGATGCTGTCGAGAAAGGTACATTGTATTATACAAGGGATGGCTCGAATCCGACTGCCAATTCGAAGAAATTTGTCGGACCTGTTGCGATGCCTTTGGGAAAGAGTGAATTTAGGTTTGTGTGTATCGATGAAAAAGGTGTTGAGAGCGAAATCGTTACGGCAAATTATGATTTGAAGATAGAATCGGCAATTGATACGGAAACGGCGCAGGCGGCTGTTTCCGTGAACCTTATGACACTCGGTATTGATGTTTCGAATCATCAATTTGTTTCGCAATACGGATATTCTGTGGAAGCGAGAAATTACTATCTTATAGAAGATTATTTGATTGTGGATGGTAAACAGAAGAAACAACCCGATATGTATGCCGTAGATACCCAGTCAGGAACGGTATTTAAGGCAATATCAGATTTGGGTACCGGTGAATACAATTTGACAACGATGTACTAGGGTTTTAATGGGTTTAGTTATTAAATTTTTATATAGAAGGATAATTTAGGAGGATAACCATATGTACAAAATTTTAAAGGCTGAAATGCTTGCTGAGAATATCTACATGATGGATGTCGAAGCAAAAAGAGTGGCAAAGTCCTGTTTGCCAGGACAATTTATTATTGTTAAGATGGACGAAAAGGGCGAGAGGGTTCCACTCACAATATGTGATTATGACAGAGAAAAGGGAATCGTTACTATTGTATTTCAGATTGTCGGAGCTTCTACATTGAGAATGTCTAAGCTTAAAGCGGGCGACAGCTTCAGAGATTTTGTCGGACCTTTGGGAAGACCTTCTGAATTGTGTGAAGAAAATCCTGATAATCTTAGGAAAAAGAAAATCCTGTTTGTTGCCGGTGGTGTAGGTACAGCACCTGTTTATCCTCAGGTTAAATGGCTTAAAGAACAGGGGGTTGCGGCTGATGTTATCGTTGGTTCCAAAAACAAGGATTTACTCATCCTTGAGAAAGAAATGGAAGCAGTTGCAGGAAATCTTTATGTTACAACCGATGACGGTTCATATAAGCGAAAAGGTATGGTTACGGAAGTAATTAAAGATCTTGTTTCAAATCAGGGAAAAGAATACGATGTTTGTATTGCTATCGGACCTATGATTATGATGAAGTTTGTATGCCTTCTTACAAAGGAACTTAATATTCCTACCGTTGTAAGTCTTAATCCTATTATGGTGGATGGTACGGGAATGTGTGGTGCGTGTCGTGTGATTGTTGATGATCAAGTTAAGTTTGCCTGCGTAGATGGTCCGGAATTTGATGGTCATAAGGTTGATTTCGATCAGGCTATGAAGCGTTCACAACTTTATAAAACAGAAGAAGGAAGAGCATTCCTTAAAGAAAAAGAAGGCGACACACATCATGGTGGTTGCGGTAATTGCGGAGGAGAAAAATAATGGACGTATTAAAGAAAGTACCTGTCAGAGAGCAGGATCCAAAAGTAAGAGCTACGAATTTTGATGAAGTTTGTCTTGGCTACAATAAAGAAGAAGCAATGGAAGAAGCTTCAAGATGTATTAATTGTAAAAATGCACAGTGTATGCTTGGCTGTCCGGTTTCAATTAATATTCCTGCTTTTATCCATGAAGTTAAAGAAGGCAATTTTGCCGAAGCTAGCAAGATAATTGGTGAGTCATCGGCACTTCCTGCCGTATGTGGTCGTGTTTGCCCGCAGGAAAGCCAGTGTGAAGGGAAATGTATCAGAGGTATTAAGGGAGAGCCTGTTTCAATCGGTAAGTTAGAGAGGTTTGTTGCTGATTACGCAAGAGAGAACGGCATTAAGCCTGAACCGCCTGTAACAAAAATAGCTAAGAAAGTGGCTGTTATCGGTTCCGGTCCTGCTGGTCTTACCTGTGCAGGCGATCTTGCCAAGATGGGATATGATGTTACTATATTTGAAGCACTTCATGATGCGGGCGGTGTTTTGGTTTACGGTATCCCCGAATTCAGACTTCCGAAACAGAAGGTGGTTGCCAAGGAAATTGAGAATGTTAAGGCACTGGGTGTTAAGATAGAAACAAATGTTATTATCGGAAAATCAACTACAATTGATGAACTTATGGAAGAGGAAGGATTTGATGCTGTATTTATTGGTTCAGGTGCAGGACTTCCAAGGTTTATGGGAATTCCGGGTGAAGCAGCAAATGGTGTATATTCGGCAAATGAGTATCTTACAAGAAGCAATCTTATGAAAGCGTTCGATGATAATTACGATACACCTATCAATCCGGGAAAGAAGGTTGCAGTCGTGGGTGGCGGTAATGTTGCAATGGATGCAGCAAGAACAGCATTAAGACTTGGCGCCGAGGTTACAATTGTATATCGTCGTTCTGAAGAAGAACTTCCTGCCAGAGTTGAAGAAGTGCATCATGCTAAAGAAGAGGGTATTGTATTCAATCTTTTGACGAATCCGACCGAGATTGTCGTTGATGAGAATGGCTGGGTTAAAGGAATGAAATGTATTAAGATGGAACTTGGTGCTCCTGACGAGTCGGGAAGACGTTCACCGGTTGAAATCGAAGGCTCTGAATTTGAGTTGGATGTCGATACTGTCATTATGTCGCTCGGAACATCACCTAATCCGCTTATTTCATCAACAACCAAAGGACTTGAGGTTAATAAACGCAAATGTATTGTTGCGGATGAAACTTTTGGTAAGACATCAAAAGAGGGTGTCTTTGCCGGCGGTGATGCAGTTACAGGTGCAGCAACGGTTATTCTTGCCATGGGTGCCGGAAAAGCAGCAGCAAAGGGTATTGATGACTATTTAAAGAATAAGTAATCATTTTAGTAACAAAAGAAAGCTTCGGCTTTCTTTTGTTATTGAAGCAGTACTGTTCAGCTCCTGACCAGTAAGTGTTTCACCTATCACTGAATAGTAACATTAAATCTATCTTTAGAGATGTGGATTGATATTGGCGAAGGTTTGTAAGAGAGGAAGAGAGATGGCATTTTGTCCTAATTGCAGAAATGAGTACATAGATGGAATTACAGTTTGCGCTGATTGCGGTGCAAATTTGGTTGATAAATTATCGGAAGAAGAAAAAAAAGTTTCAAAAGATGAAGGAAGTATGATTGCTCTTTCTGATGAAGAAAGATTGCGAAAATTGCAAATGCTTGATGATGAACTTGCAGGTAAAGAAATAACATACGTTAAAAAATCCGGGGTATTTGTTAAAGCAGCAGATAAGGCAGAAAATTATAAATCCTCAGCGTATTCGTTGCTTATTGTCGGAGTGTTAGGCATTGCATTTATGGCGCTTGTATTTCTTGGCGTGATTAAACTTAATATTTTTGGAAGCATGAGATATATTACATACTCTGTTCTTTGTTTTATGTTTGCTGCTTTTATTGTGATTGGTTTGCGTTCGAATCGTGAAGCTAAGAAATTGTCAAAAGAAGCAGTTGATGAAGACAGGGAAATAAATGATATACGTGAGTGGTTTTTTTGTGAATATAATGCGGATAAAATAAACAGAGCAGTTTCATTCAGTGAATTTGATGATGCTTCTTTGGAAAGCAAAGAAGAACTCTATTTTAAACGTTATGATTATATAAAAGCGATTATTAATGAGAAATTTGAAAATTTGGATTCGGCTTTGGTTGAGAATCTTGTAGAGGAAATATATTCGGAATTGTATGAATGTTGATATTATTTGTGTAGGAAAAGTTAAAGAAAAATATTTAAGAGACGGTATTGCTGAATATAAAAAGCGACTGTCGAAATTTTGCAGATTAAATATCATTGAAGTTGAAGATGAGAAAACCATTGATAAACAAAGTGAAGCTCTTGATGAACGGGTTAAGCTTATTGAAGGAGAAAGAATACTAAAACATATTTCGGAAAACGATTATGTTATTACTCTTGAAATTCAAGGGAAAATGTTATCTTCCGAGGAATTGGCATTAAAAATTGATAGTTTGTGTGTGAGCGGGGTTTCGAGGATTAAATTTGTAATCGGTGGTTCACTGGGACTGCATGAGAAAGTTCTGGAGAAATCAAAGTTTCATTTGAGTTTTTCACAAATGACTTTTCCGCATCAGTTAATGCGCTTGATTACTTTGGAACAGATTTACCGGTGTTTTAAAATAAACAATAATGAACCATATCATAAATAACATATTTTTGTGATTGATTTTGGTCTGTTGAATGCAGGCTGTTTTTCGAAAGGATTGTTATGTCAGATTTAACTTATGAAATCAGTTTAGCGATTGATTCCAAAGATGCCCCGAATATATTTGGCGATTTTGATTTGTTTCTTAGAAAAATAGAAAGAACTTTTGACGTATCTATTGTAAACAGAGACGGTACTTTCAAAATAATTGGTGGTAAAATAAATGCGGAAAATGCATTTGATGTTTTGAATGAACTTAAGTCGCTTTCAGGTAAAGGAGATAGAATTACCGAACAAAATGTTGATTACTCAATAGCAATGGTGATGGAAAACCGCAGAAATGTACTGCTTGATATTGATAACGATATCATTTGCCATACTATAACAGGTAAACCGGTTAAACCTAAAACACTTGGGCAGAAAGAATACGTGGATGCAATCAAGAAAAATATGATTGTATTTGGAATTGGTCCTGCGGGAACAGGCAAAACTTACCTTGCTATGGCTATGGCAATCACAGCCTTTAAGAATGAAGAAGTTTCAAGAATAATACTTACAAGGCCTGCCATTGAAGCAGGGGAAAAGCTTGGATTCCTTCCGGGTGATTTGCAAAGCAAGGTCGATCCGTATTTAAGGCCTTTGTATGATGCTCTTTATCAGATTATGGGAGCTGAAAGCTTTAACAAAAACATGGAGAAGGGATTGATTGAAGTTGCGCCGCTTGCATATATGAGAGGTAGAACGTTGGATAATGCCTTTGTAATACTTGATGAAGCTCAAAATACTACACCGGCACAGATGAAAATGTTTCTGACAAGACTTGGATTTGGTTCGAAGGCAGTAATTACAGGTGACTTAACCCAGAAGGATTTGCCGAGGGATACGACAAGCGGACTTGATGTTGCAATGAGAGTGTTGTCTAAAGTTAACGAGATTTCATTTTGCAAATTAAGTGCGAAAGATGTTGTGAGACATCCTCTTGTTCAGAAAATTGTAAATGCTTATGAAGATTATGAGGATAAGCTTGCCAAAAGAAAAAGTAATGCAAATCGTAGTCCGGAATTTGCGAAAATCAAGAGGAAAAAAGTTTGAAATCATTTGGAGGCAAATTATGACATTTGAAATTGATACAGAAGTGGATGTGGACTTTGATTTTGATTATAAAGAGTTGTTTGAGAAAACGGTTAATGCTTGTCTTGATGAGGAAAAATGTCCTTACGAAGCAGAGGTTAATCTACTAATCACAAATAATGCAGCGATTCGTGAGATAAACAACGACACAAGAAATGTTGATAAAGAGACAGATGTTTTGTCATTTCCGATGTATGAATATTGTAAGCCTGCGAATTTTGATGAACTTACAGAAAATGTAGACATTTTCAATCCCGAAACAGGTGAACTTATGCTTGGCGATATCGTTTTATCCATTGATAGGATCAAATCGCAGGCGAGTGAATTCGGGCATAGTGTCAAGCGAGAATATGCTTTTCTAATCGTGCACAGTGTGTTACACTTAATTGGATATGATCACATGGATGATGATGAACGGGTTCTGATGGAAGAAAAGCAACGTGTGATTATGGATATTTTAGGAATTTTGAGGTAGTAATGGATAAACATAGCAAGAAATCTAACTTCATAGTTCAAGGCGGTATATTGGCTATTACAGGTGTGATTTCCAGAATTATTGGTTTAATATATAGGATTCCACTTCAGAAAACAATCGGCGATAGCGGAATGGGTTACTATTCCGCAGCATTTCAGATATATTCCATAATGCTGATAATTTCTTCATACAGCCTTCCAACGGCTGTTTCTAAGTTGGTTGCTGCAAGAGTTGCAAGAGGGCAGTATAAAAATGCCAAAAAGATTTTTTACGGGGCATTGTTATTTGCATGTATTACAGGCGGTGCCACTTGTCTGATTGTTCTTTTTGGTGCCGATGTGATGGCTGCAAATATTATGAGTATGCCAAAGAGTGCGATTGCTCTTAAAATGCTTGCACCGACATTGTTGATTGTGGCGGTAATGGGCGTCTTAAGAGGTTATTTTCAGGGTCTTGGAACGATGATGCCGACTGCATTTTCGCAACTTTTTGAGCAGATAGTGAATGCGGTTGTTTCTGTTGTTGCAGCAATATATTTGGTTGAGTATGGTACAAAAGTTGCAGCTATTTACAGAGATCCCGCTTATTCACAGGCATTTGGCGCTGCGGGTGGAACGCTTGGAACAGGTGCAGGTGCTCTGTTTGGCTTGCTTATGCTTGTTGTTATGCTCTTTATGCATAATCAGGATATGAAGCGGAATGTTATGAAGGATCCTAATCTGCATTCGGATTCTTACAGGAAGGTATTCAGAATTCTTATAGTAACAATAATGCCGGTTATTTTGAGCAGTACGATATATAATATTTCGGATGTCTTAGATCAGAGTATTTTTGGTTCCGTAATGAGTAAGAAATCAATGAGTGAGCATGATATTGCTGCCTATTGGGGAATTTTCAGTACAAAATATAAAGTAATAATCAATGTGCCGGTTGCTCTTGCAAATGCACTTTGTTCGTCAATTATGCCAAGTTTAACAGCTTGCGTGGAACAAAACAAAATGAAGCTTGCAAGACATAAGGTAAGGCTTGGAATGCGTTTTGTAATGATAATTGCAATTCCGTGTGCGGTTGGTTTGAGTGTTTTGTCGAAACCGATTTTGTCAATGCTTTTTTCGGGTGAAATTGATATTCCCTCAATGCTGTTGCGTGTGGGTTCAATAACGGTCGTTTTGTATTCTATGTCTACGCTTTCAAACGGTATATTACAGGGCATAAATAAAATGAACATACCTGTAAGGAATGCGGCAATTGCATTGGTAATTCATTTGGGCGTGCTTTATTTATGCATTTCCGTGTTTGATTTGAAGTTATATGGTGTGGTTATTTCGGTAATAGTTTTTGCGCTGGTTATGTGTATACTCAATTGGATTAGCATCGGAAGGTATATGTCATATCATCAGGAAATAAGAAGAACATTTATCATTCCTTTGTTGGCATCTGCCGTGATGGGGGTTGTAATCGGATTGTTGTACTTCCTGTTACATAAGTTCATGGGAAATGTCTTCTCGACAGTTGTTTCTATTGTTGTCGGTGCCGGAGTTTATTTTGTTGTATTGCTGTTCCTCCACGGTGTCAAGGAAGAAGAGATAAGAAGTTTTCCGGGAGGAGATATCCTCGCAACAATAGCAATTAAGTGTCATTTGCTTTAATTCATGATAAAGCGGTTTCAAGATAATAGGTGTAAGCGTGATTGCTTTGCAGGAGGGATTTTGATACATTCCCTCCTGTTAATTTATCTCAGTGAGAGAAACCCCAAACTTCTATAAGTGGGGAAGTGAGCAAGTCTTGAAGATGAAAGATAGAGTTCTGAAAATATAATTATGCGGTGGAGTGATATGAAGATTGGAATTATCGGTGCCGGGCCTGCAGGAATAATGGCAGCAATTACGGCTGCAAGTAATGGTAATAAGGTGATTGTGATTGAACATAACGAAAGAGTGGGAAGGAAAATATTGTCCACCGGAAACGGTCGATGTAATTTGACAAACCTGCAAATGAGTATTTCAAATTTTCATGGTGCGAATGCCGGATTTGCCGAGAAAATTATTAATAGGTTTAATGAACTCGATACGATTCGTTTTTTTGAAGATCTGGGTTTATATACAAAAAATAAGAATGATTATATTTATCCTTATTCGGAGAATGCAAGTACGGTACTTGATTGTTTGCGATTCAAGCTTGAGAGTATGGAAGATTCAATTGATGTATTGACGGATACTCATGTAAGCCATGTTGAGAAGCAAGACGTATTTAAGGTGTTTACGGTTAATGGAAGTGTAAAGAAAACAATTAAGGTTGATAAATTAATAATAGCAACCGGTTCAAAGGCAGCTTCAAAGCTTGGATCGGATGGCTCGGGATATGAAATCGCAAGGACACTTGGGCATAAAATAGTAAAGCCATTGCCCGCACTTTGTGGTTTGAAATCAAGGGATGACTTCTTGAAACAGATTGCAGGAATAAGAAACAGAGCAAAGGCTTTGGTTGAAATAGACGGAAAAGAAATGGGATATGATACCGGTGAAATTCAGTTTAACAAAGATGGTATATCGGGAATCCCTGTTATGCAACTTTCATATATTGTTTCCAAGGCACTTGATCAGCGGAAAAAAGTAAATATTGTGCTTGATTTTTTCCCGGAATTATCGGAGGAGAAAGTCAGTGAATTTCTGATGAATAAGCGAAAACTTTTTGATAAACATCCCGTAAATGATTTGTTTATCGGTATGTTGCATAAGAATTTGTCCAATGTGATTGTGAAGCGTGCGGCACTTAAGAAGGATTGCGGTGATTTGACGGATTCGGAAATTTCGGAGTTAGTTAAGTTGTGTAAATGTTTTAATGTTGATATTTCTGGGATTAACGGATTTGATAATGCGCAGGTTTGCTGTGGCGGGATTGATGTTAATGAATTAAAGGATACTTTGGAATCCAAAATTATAAGTAATCTCTATTTTGCCGGCGAGATAATTGATATTAACGGAGATTGCGGCGGATACAATCTTCAATGGGCATGGAGCAGCGGATTTGTGAGCGGAGGAATCGGGTAATGATTAAAATTAGCAATCTTAAATTGGATATATCGGCCGGGGAGGATGAACTCAGAAGAAAAGTAATTAAGATTCTCAGACTTTCCAAATTCGTCAGCGGAGAGGAAACGGCAAAGTTTGATATAAGAATTCTGAAGAAATCGCTCGATGCACGGAATAAGCCGGAGCTTTTCTATGTTTACACAGTTGCTGTTTCGTTAAAAAAGAGTCAGGAAGAAAAAATACTTAATGTTGTCAAGGCTCAAAATGTGTCTGAGTTTACGGATGAAAAGTATAATCCGATAATTAATCTTAAATCGGAAGCAGTTTATTGTGTCGGTGAAGACGGTTTAAATGATGATTCGGAGGTCGTAATTGTCGGGGCAGGACCGGCAGGTCTTTTTTGCGCCTATATACTTGCACTTAATGGATACAGGCCTCACGTTGTGGAACGCGGAGAGTCTGTTTCGCAAAGAAGTGTGACCGTACAGAAGTTTTTCGAGGAAGGAATTCTGAATTCCGAATCTAATGTGCAGTTTGGAGAAGGCGGAGCAGGGACTTTCTCTGACGGAAAGCTTAATACGATGGTTAAGGATAGAGCTGGGCGTAACCAGTTCGTTCTTGATACCTTTGTGAAGCTTGGTGCCAAGGAAAGTATTGCTTATGATTCCAAGCCGCATGTAGGTACTGATGAATTAAAGAAAATCGTTGTTAATTTGCGAAATGAGATAATTAGTCTTGGCGGTAAATTCAGTTTTAATTGTAAAATGACAGATATTGTAATCGATGGTAACAGAGCCATTGCTATCAAAGTTAATGACGGAAAAATTATCAAGACAAAGGCTGTTGTACTTGCTATCGGACACTCGGCAAGGGAGACATTTCAATTACTGAAAAATAAAAATTTCAAATTAGAGCAGAAAAATTTTGCCGTCGGACTTCGGTGCGAGCACCCGCAAAGCCTGATTAATTCAATTCAGTATGGCAGCGAAAACGCGGATTTTGAAATTCCTGCCGATTACAAGCTTACTAATCAGACATCAAACGGAAGGAGTGTGTATTCCTTCTGCATGTGTCCGGGCGGTTACGTGGTAAATGCTTCAAGTGAAGAAGGAAAATTGTGTGTTAATGGAATGAGTTATTCGGCGCGGGATTCGAAGAATGCAAATTCGGCATTGATATGCTCCGTGGATACTGCGGATTTTGGCGGTGTAGACCCGCTGCTTGGCATGGAATTTCAGAGACGTTTGGAAGAAAAGGCCTATCGTTTATGTAATGGAAAGATTCCGGTTCAGCGTTTTGCGGATTTTAGGGATAATGTAGTGACAAAAAAATTCGGTGAAGTTACGCCTTCAATGAAGGGGGCATATGATTTCGCAAATTTACGTGAACTTTTCAATGAGGATATCAATGATGCTATTATTGAATCCTTTGAAAAATTCGGTTATACTATGAAAGGTTTTGCACTGGAGGATGCAATATTTTCCGGAGTGGAGAGCAGAACTTCTTCGCCGGTTCGAATAGTAAGAGATGAGAATTGTTTAAGTTCTGTGTGCGGAATTTATCCTTGCGGTGAGGGTGCAGGATATGCAGGCGGAATTATGAGTGCGGCCATTGACGGTATTAAGGTTGCCGAAGCAGTTATTGCAACCTGTAAGAATAGTAAGAATTGTTTTTAAATACAAGGGGATATGATTATGAGTAGTGAAAAGTTTAGTGAAAAAGATAGAACACTTAGAAGCGTTTTGAAGAATAAGCATCGTATTGTCGTAAAGATTGGTTCATCATCATTGCATCATATGTCAACCGGTGAACTTAATTTAACTAAGATGGAAAGACTTGTGCGGGAACTTTGCGAACTTAAAAATCAGGGAAAAGATGTAATACTTGTTTCTTCAGGGGCAATAGCTGTCGGAAGAAAAACAATGAATATTTCACCAAATGTTAGGGACATACCGGTAAAGCAGGCTTGCGCGGCAATAGGGCAGGCAAGACTTATGATGATTTACCAGAGAATGTTTAGCGAATATAATCAGAATACGGCACAGATATTGATGACAAAGCATACAATATGTGATGAGATAAACAGGCGTAATGCACATAATACCTTTACAGAGCTTCTGAGACTTGGTGTAATTCCTGTAGTTAATGAGAATGATACCGTTGCCGTTCACGAAGTAGAGGATACAATTGGAGACAATGATTTCTTATCTGCGATTGTTGCGAATCTTGTCGGAGCTGATTTACTTATTTTGTTATCAGATATTGACGGACTTTATACCGATGATCCAAGATCAAATTCGAATGCTTCTTTTATTACTGTAGTTGAGAATTTGAACGATGTAATGGATATGGGTAAGGAAACTACAGGAAGTACTATAGGAACAGGCGGAATGAGTGCTAAATTACATGCTGCCACGGTTGCCGTAAATGCAGGTACGGATATGGTTATTGCCAGCGGAAGGGATGTAAGTGTAATTCATAAGATTGTTGAGGGAAGAAATTACGGAACTCTTTTTCTGGCACATAAAGACGAAAAATTCGATATCGCTGATTATATTGAGTCGATGTAGAATTGCGAGAGTTTCGAAGAAATGAAGTAATTCGTAGTATCATATTATGTAAGAAGTAAGTGTAGAAGCAACTATTTGTAGAAGCAAAATGTGAAGAAAGTATTAATAGTGTGGAAAATATGACATTAGATGAAAAAATAAAACGGATAAATGAATTATATCATAAGTCGCAGGACGAGGGACTTACTGATGACGAAAAGGAAGAACAGCAGAAACTCAGAAAAGAATATGTTGCAATGGTTCGTTCAAATTTGAAGAGTCAGCTTGACAATATAGACATAGTTGAAAGAGATGGTTCAATTACAAGTCTTAAGGATAAATACGGGGAAAAATAATGAATTCATATTTTGAAAATGCTCCTCTTGAGGAAGCATTGAGACAGAAATATTTTATTGATATTTCGAAAAAATTGAGGGAAGAGAGGGAAAGAGAGAAAGGTGTTTCTCTTTCTTTTCATGTTACAACTTTCGGGTGTCAGATGAATGCCAGAGATTCCGAAAAACTTGAGGGTATTTTGTATGAAATCGGTTTCACTTATGAGCCGGATGAAGAGAAGGCTGATTTGGTTGTGTTCAATACATGTACTGTGCGTGATAATGCAAATCAGAAGTTTTATGGTCATCTTGGTACGGTATTCAGTAAAAGAAATATTCGGAATGACAGGATAGTTGCAATTTGCGGTTGCATGATGCAGGAACCTACACAGATTGAAAAAATCAAGAAAAGCTATCCTAAGGTAAGCATTATTTTTGGAACTCATAATATATATAAACTGGCGGAGTTGCTTGTTAATTACTACGAAAGTAATCGAATGGTAATTGATGTATGGCAGGAGGCAAAGGACATAGTTGAAGATATTCCGAATAAACGTAAATACTCTTTTAAATCCGGTGTGAATATTATGTTTGGCTGCAACAATTTCTGCAGTTACTGTATTGTGCCATATGTTCGCGGAAGAGAAAGAAGTCGTGAAGCCGCAGATATTATTGCCGAAATCGAGGCGTTGGCGCAGGACGGTGTTAAAGAGATTATGCTTCTTGGTCAGAATGTGAATTCTTATGGAAAGAATCTTGATAATCCGATTTCTTTCGCAGAGCTTCTTAGAATGGTTGAAAAGGTAGAGGGAATAGAACGTATCAGGTTCATGACTTCGCATCCTAAGGATTTGTCTGATGAACTTATTGAAGTTATGGCTTCTTCAAAGAAGATATGCAGGCATCTTCATTTGCCGTTGCAATCAGGAAGCACAAGAATTCTTAAGGAAATGAACAGACGATATACCAAGGAACAGTATTTGGCATTAGTCGGGAAAATTAAAGAACGAATTCCGGATATTTCAATCACAACGGATATTATTGTGGGATTTCCGGGGGAAACTCACGAGGATGTTGATGAAACAATAGATGTTATTAAGCAAGTTCATTATGATGGTGCGTTTACATTCATATATTCCAAACGTACAGGTACGCCGGCTGCTGCTATGGAAAATCAGGTTTCCAGGGAATTTGTCAAAGAAGAATTTGACAGAGTTTTAGCGCAGGTTCTTGAAGAATCAAAAAACAGTGCGAATAAATATGTCGGAAATATAGAAACGGTTTTGGTTGAAGAAGTCAATGAGCAGGATGCTTCGCTTGTGACCGGTCGAATGAGTAACAATTCGCTGGTGCATTTTGCCGGGGATGAATCATTAATCGGTAATATTGTTTCTGTTAAACTGATTGAAAGTAAGGGCTTTTACTATTTAGGTGAAATGCAGTGAGAAAGTATCTTAGCAGAAATGACTGTATTCTTATAGGCTTTATTGTTGTCATATCGTTGCTAACGGTTTTTCTGTTTTCATGCGTAGCAAAGAATGGAGATACGGTGTGTGTTTATGTCAATAATATTCTCTATGGTGAATATCCGCTTTCGGAAGATGCGGATGTAATTGTTAACAGTTCAAATTCCGGTACAAATCGTTTGATAATTCGAAACGGTTGCGCAAATATTTCAGAGGCAAATTGTAAAAATCAATTGTGCGTAAATCAAAGAGCAATCAGTATGGATGGTGAAACAATTGTATGCCTGCCAAACAAAGTTGTTTGTATTGTGAAGGCAGATGATAAGGGGGAGTATGATGGTGTTTCTGAATAGTCAAACAGGAAAAATCACAAAACTTGCCCTCGCTGTTACGTTAGCCGCAATAATTGGTTACATTGAAAGTTTATTTCCGATTTATTTTTTGGGAATCCCGGGAATTAAGCTTGGTTTTGCAAATATTGTGTCTTTGATTATTCTTTATGAAGATTCATTTCGGGATGCGTTAATTGTTTGTGTTTTGCGTGTTGTATTGGTTTCCTTCATGTTTGGAAATATGTATTCACTCATTTATTCGTTGACGGGCGGTTTACTCAGTATTGTAATCATGAATTTGCTTAAGAAAACGTCGCTTTTCACAATTACCGGTGTAAGTGCGGCCGGAGGAGTTGTACACAATATCGGACAAATGTTTGTTGCAATAGTAACTGTCAAACAAATGAAAATCATCTACTATACCCCCGCGTTGTCTGTTACCGGAGTGGTTACAGGTGTTGCTGTCGGAATTCTTGCAAATCTGCTAATTGGAAGAATTACTGTATTAAATGATGTTTAAGATGTAGTTTGGGTATAAGGATATGTGAAATATATAGCTGTAGTTGAGGTGTTCTTATGATTGGATTTCTAAAGGGATGTGTTGAATGGATATATGAGGATTATGTCAGTATTGATGTGAACGGTGTTGGATATAATGTTTATATGTCGGCAAACTCACTGTTTAAGTTAGAGGGAATGTATGAGAATATAAAGGTTTATACATATCTTTCGGTAAGAGAAGATGCAATGCTTCTTTACGGATTTCTTGAAAAGAATGAACTTGATTTGTTTAAAATGCTGATTCAGGTAAACGGAATCGGTCCCAAAGCCGGATTGTCAATCATGTCTACAATGAGTATTTCGGATTTGAAGTTGGCAATTCTTTCGGAAGATGCCAAGGCAATTGCCAAGGCTCCGGGTGTTGGTGCTAAGAGTGCACAGCGAATTATTATTGATTTAAAAGACAAAATTTCCAAAGATTCTTCAGGTTCAATGCTTGGAAATGATGTTTCATACAGTGCAAATGATGCTGATGCAAGTGTAAGCGAAGCCATAGAGGCATTGTGTGCTTTGGGATATTCAAAAAGAGATGCGATTGTTGCGGTTAATCAGGTTAAAAAGGATGCCGGTGATGATGTCCCGTTGCTTATTAAACTGGCGCTTAAGCAGATGATTTGATTTAAAAATGCTGAAAAACAAGGTAAAATGTGGGGTGATTAATTGCCTAAGAGAATGATTGAAACCAATATAACAGAAGAAGATACTGTAATTGAAGGGAGTTTAAGGCCTAAGTCTCTTGATGAGTATATAGGACAGGAAAAAATCAAAGAGAGCCTGCGTATTTATATCGATGCTGCAAAGCAACGTAAGGATGCCCTGGATCATTGCTTGTTTTATGGACCGCCCGGTCTTGGTAAAACAACACTTTCCGGAATAATTGCGGCTGAGATGGGGGTAAAGCTTAAGGTTA
>JAZLIP010000013.1:0-18390 GCA_045617445.1 Lachnospiraceae bacterium
TTCAGAACACCATTCGCAAAATCGCCTTTTCAAGGCTTTTCTTTTGCTCATGTTGTTACTTCGCCATATAAAACTGCTCATAATATTCTTTGCAAGCAAAATATTTTGAGCAGTTTTGCATGGCTCTGAATAGTTACTAAAATTATAGGTATGTTTTAAGCAAAATGCACCTCTGATTTTTCAAATAGCCTTTGTTGAATTGGAAACAATAATTTCGTTCTTATTCATATATACCTTAACGCTGTCTCCAGTTTTAACATTTCCCGATATAATCGCTTCCGCAATTTTATCCTCAACCATTGTCTGAATTGCCCGTCTAAGCGGTCTGGCACCGTATTTTTTGTCAGAAGCTTTTTCAACAATATGTTTTTTCACAGAATCAGCAACCTTTAACTCTATTCCGGCGTCCTCAGTCGCTCTGTCAATCAATGCTTTAATCTGTAAATCAACTATACGTTTCATATCCTCATTATTTAATGCCCTAAATACAATTATTTCATCAATACGATTTATAAATTCAGGTTTAAACAGTTTCTTAACTTCTTCCATCACGCCCGTTTTCATTTTCGTGTGATCGGCATTTTCGTCATTTTCCGTCACGAATCCCAAATGCTTTGGTTCAACAATTCTTGATGCGCCGGCATTCGAAGTCATAATAATCACACAATTTTTAAATGATACTTTACGGCCGTTTGAATCCGTAACATTTCCCTCATCAAGCACTTGAAGCAAAACATTAAATACATCGGGATGAGCTTTCTCAATTTCATCAAATAAAACCACCGAATATGGATTACGTCTGATTTTTTCCGTCAATTGACCGCCATCATCAAACCCTACATAACCGGGCGGTGAACCAATCATCTTAGAGACGCTGTGTTTTTCCATATATTCAGACATATCGACTCTTATCAAAGCATTTTCCGTTCCAAAAAGTACATCCGTTAAAGCCTTTGACAATTCAGTCTTACCGACACCGGTCGGTCCAAGGAAAAGAAAAGATCCTATCGGTCTGTTTTTCTCTTTAAGTCCGACACGGCCTCGCTTTATTGCGCGTGAAACCGAAGAAACTGCTTCATCCTGTCCGATTATCCTCTTCTTTAAGGTACTTTCCATTCTTTTGAGTCTGGAATTTTCACCTTCCGTAATTTTCTTGATAGGGATTTTGGTCCATTCGGCTACAACATTTGAAATATCGTCAGCAGTAACAATGCACTTGTTTTTGAGTTGTTTTTCGTAATTACGCAGCTTTCTGTTAAATACTTTTTCCAATTCCGCCTTTTCTTCGTTCAGACGTTTATATATCTCAAGGTCATTATCGCAAAGAGCATTTTCCTTCTTCACTTCCAGCTCATCAAGTTTTATTCTGAAATCGTCCATATCTATCGTCCCTGATATTTCCCTGATTCTAACCTTGGAAGAAGCCTCATCCATTAAGTCAATTGCTTTGTCCGGAAGAAAACGGTCATTTAAATATCTGTCGGAAAGTTTAACACAAGCCTCGATAGCTTCGTCCAAAATCTCAACACCATGATGAGTTTCATAAGCATTTCTGATACCTTTAAGAATCTCAATCGCCTCGTTCTCTGAAGGCGGTTCAACATTCAATGGTTGAAAACGTCTCTCAAGAGCAGCATCCTTCTCTATGTATTTTCTATATTCATCATATGTGGTTGCTCCTATTATTTGTACCTCTCCTCTCGATAATGATGGTTTTAAAATATTTGACGCATCAAGAGAACCTTCGGATCCACCGGCGCCAATCAACGTATGCAGTTCATCTACAAAAAGAATTATATTGCCACATTCTATAATTTCAGCAATAACTCTCTTGATTCTATCTTCAAACTCACCGCGATATTTACTGCCGGCAACCATAGCAGATAAATCCAACGTAAGAAGTCTCTTATCTCTGATTGTCTCCGGTACGCTTCCTTCAACAATACGACGAGCAAGACCTTCAACAATTGCAGTCTTTCCAACTCCCGGTTCCCCGACAAGACATGGATTATTCTTTGTTCGGCGACTCAAAGTCTGTATCACACGTTGAATTTCAACTTCCCGTCCTATAACCGGATCAAGTTTGCCGGCGCTTGCCATAGCAGTAAGATCCTTACTGTATTTATCAACAAAACTTCCTGCATTTTTTCTTGCAATAGTGCTTTTTTTCGGAAATATACTTTCAAACAGTTCCCGATAGTTATTAACATCTTCTCCTATTGCCTTAAGAAGGTCTGAATACAGTATCAACAAATTAGCACCAATTGTATCAATCATTCGTAAAGCAAGATTATCGCCGTCCCTAATAATTGCGAAAACAAAATGCTCCGTCCCTACATTTTTCGCATTCATCGACGCTGAAATTTCCTTACTAAGTTCAAGTACTTCCTTTGCCTTAGGCGTAAATCCGCCTTTATCAATTACACTAACCTTACCATCAAAAGAAACCACTTGACTAATAATCGTCGAACATTTATCAAAAGTAACACCATTTTCAATAAGAACTTTGGAAGCAACACTCGATTTGTTATGCAATATCGCAAGCAGGATATGTTCCGTTCCAACATAACCAACACCGATTGATTTAGCTAAACGCTTCGCCTTTGAAATTGCAAGAAGCGCATTCTTTGAATACTCTCGTTCCATATATCACATCAAAATCCGACACCAAATATCGGATACCTCCTTCCAATATATTTTATCCTAATGAATTGTATCATATTTTTTATGCTTATTGTAGACCGTTGTTACTGTTCAGTCCATGACCTGTAGCAAGTAAAAGGCATGCCCCAAAGAAGCATGCCCTGTAATTACTTATCTACATTCAAAAACTCAAACTCAAAATCATCATCCAAATCCATTGTATCATATGTTTTACGGTTTGAATCAGAATTTCCATAATAATTCGGATTCGCAAAATTCGGATTAACATTCTCCGGATTTCCATAGCTTTGATTTGGATTGCCTTGATTTCCATAACCCTGATTTCCGTATCCTTGGTTTCCGTATCCCTGATTTCCGTATCCCTGATTTCCGTATCCCTGGTTTCCGTATCCCTGGTTTCCGTATCCCTGATTTCCGTATCCCTGGTTTCCATATCCCTGGTTTCCGTATCCTTGGTTTCCGTATCCCTGATTTCCGTATCCCTGGTTTCCGTATCCCTGGTTTCCGTATCCCTGATTTCCGTATCCCTGGTTTCCGTATCCCTGGTTTCCGTATCCCTGGTTTCCATATCCCTGGTTTCCGTATCCCTGGTTTCCATATCCCTGATTTCCGTATCCCTGGTTTTGATTAACATATGGTTGCGGATTCTCAGGTACCGGTTTCGCAAAATCTATTTCTTCATTTTTCTTTGAAGCTTTCTTACGATTCTTCAAAAATCCAAAGCTGAAATCTTCCTCTTCTTCGTCAATATCATCCTCATCGATGTTTTCATCAAAAACAGATTTCTTCTTACCAAACAATCCTGTTTTCTCATTGGCATCATTTTCGACCTGAACATTTTCCGGAACCTTACCGGGCATATTTGCAGGAATAATCGGTGTTCCCTTAACAGTTCTTGTTTTTCTGCGTTCAAGGTTTTCCTGCTCATCCTTTTCGACTTCGGCCAAAATCTCCTGAATATCAGTTTCATCTGTCGCAGCCAAATCTTCCTCAGTTTCAAACTCCTCGCCATCATTTCTGTAACGCTTCGGAAGCTGGTTTGTATTATTACCGGTAGGTCGTCTTAAATCCTGATTAGCCTTCTTCATTACCGATTCCATTTCAGACCAATCAATAGCAGTAGGCTTAGCAACCTCTTCCTGCTCGCGCTTCTTGCGTGCCTTTCTGGATTCTTTACTTCGCGGATTAAGAATCTCATCTGCTACATCTTCGTCAATTTCAGGAATTCTCTTTGCTTTTCTCGAATATTCTCCTTTACGTTTCTTCTCGTTAACCTGCCAATCCGCCAAATCATCCGAATTAATCACAGGTCCGTCATTGTTTGGTTTTGTATAATTATCATCCGATTCCTCATAATCCTCGGAATCATCTTCCGAAACATCATCATCCGAAGCTTTCTCATCCTCAGATTCATCATCTTTAGATTCTTCATCACCATAATCTTCTTCGTCTGATTCTTCATAATCATCAGAATCCTCTTCATATGCAATTTGCTTCCTGCTTTTCTTTGAATTTAAACTTGAATAGTAATTCTCTCTCGTTTCGGGATTTTCATATTCGTCATCGTCATACACTTCATCAGACTTCTTGGCAAGTTTAACTGCAAGCACAATAATTACGATTACAAGAATAAGTGCAACTCCGGCAAGAGCAGCAATAATAATCAATCGCAAATTAAGTTGCTCTTTGTATTTCGTACTTGCCACTTCAACAACCGCATCCTCGATAGGCATTTCATTGCCTTCCTGATCAATTGCAGTTCGTACAACCTGAAGAAATCTCTGGTATGTTCCTTCGCTGATATCATACATGTACCATCCCGTAGTTCCTTCGGAACTCATGGCATAAACAAGGAAAAAGTCATCCGCCGATATTCCCGAATCATTAATAAATGGTGTTGCACTTTCGGCAGAATCATCCGATATCGATGATTTTTCAACAATCTTATATGCTTCAAGTGTCTGATCGTCCCACATCAAAGTTGCTTTAGTAAATCCAAGGGGGATTTTAGCAGTGCTCGGAGCACTTAACACAACAATATATCTATTCTCTATTCCTCTGATAAGTCTGAATTCGGATAAATTACCCGTAGCAACATCTAAAATACAGAAATTGCCACCGTTTGTTGCCGAATCAGTAACATAAACCAAAACCATATCACCCATATCAGACTGGGCAGCTTCTATTGCCTGACCGTTATACATGGTACTAGTCTTGTGGAAGAAATCAGGCATCAATTCATCAGCAAAAACAGTTGAAATAGTTCTGGTTCCATCAGAAGACATTATAGTACCCGCTGTCACACCGGTACCGGAAGACGTCGGTGTATCCTGCTTCTTGGCAGCCGTATCTTCTCCTTCAACCTCTATGGAAACGCTTCCATCAACTTCCGATGCTCCGTCATTATCAAGCACAGCGCTCACCGCAACATCTGCAGTACCGCCCGAAAGAATTGAAAATGTAATGTCTGACTTTAGATCGCTTAATGTAATCAAGCCACCTCCGCCGCCATATTCAGTACTGCAATCTTCCAAAGACAATCTGTTCTCATCGTACTCTACTGAAATCTCCGGTGCCTCCGACAAATCAGAATCACTTTTAACTTCTATAGAAACCACGCACTTATCACCAACAGTAGCCGTCTTGACATCACTCGTTACCGAAATAGTATTCTCAGCAAAAACATTCAATGTACTACCAACAACCAAAATACTGCCAAATAAGGCTGCTCCAAATAACTTAATTCCTTTCAGATTCATCATTACTCCTTTCTACTAATTCCTCTGAACATACAACGTATAGGTACGTGTATTTCCGTTCTGGGCTTTACACACAATCTGGAAAGTATTCGTTCCAACCTGAAGTTCTTTTCCTCCCGCACCGCCAATCTTTGATGTAGATGCTACAGGTACAGCATTAATATTTATATTGGAAACACTATTATCCACAATCAAATAGTAAGTATCTACCGTTGTTTTGAAATCAGGAGCAATAGTAAATCCATCAACACTCAGACTCTTAATATAATTATTCGGATTAGAGGTGCTGTTAGGCTTCTCACAAGGTGTTTCCGGCATATTATTGTAATATGGTATTCGGAAAACAAGTGTGGTATTCAAATCACCGTACGCCTTCCTCATCCTTGCAGACTCAGAAGATGCAGCCTGAATATTGCTCATATATTGATGTTTATACAAGCCATTGGTCTTGTTAACAACGTTAAACTTCTCAAAGTATAACGTATTTTGTCCCATTTTAACATATTTTTCGGAAACATATCTTGCACTTCCGCTAATCGAACGATATCTTGAATTCCAAGGACGTCCATATATGTCGTCAGTACCCTTGGCATAAATCAAACCATTTATTGTCGGTGATGTTCCGTTTGTAGCAAAAGCACCGATATTAAAGAAATTGAAATATCCTTCATAGCCTGCCACAGTACCACTGATACTCTGACTCGAACCATATATACCCTGTTCCTGAATTATTCTTGTTGCAAGATGGTAAGGACTTATTCCTGCTTCTCTTGCAGTTTCGGTAATTGTGGATACATAATTTCTCTCGGCACCATCAGTATCAACAAATGAAGCATCTAAGAATGTACCGCTTACAATATTTTTAACACCGGCTTCATTCTGGTAATCCATGCAGTCAAGTTTCTCAAACTGGAAAATTCCACTCTCATCAAGGAAATTTCTTGGATCCATATAATAAGCAATTAATTCTCGTGACGCAGAAGCCCATGTTCCACCGTCAAATCCGTACCATGCGTCCGTTGACCAATTATAAGCCTGAGGTTCTGTAGATTTCCACGAGGAAATACTGCCCTTGGCAACCAGATTCTTACCTACTGAAGATTCCTCACTGATTACCTCATTCCAATCAAGACCCGTATTTACCACCTCAAATTGCCATCCCGGATATTTTGTATGAAGTGCACGAAGATTAACCTTATAGCTGTCCGGTAAAGAAGCAATTGCTTTCTCAAAATCGCCATCCGAACATGGCACAGTATTCTCAACAGTATTAATTACATTAACATAATCAGAATTAATATAACCTTTCTTTTCTACACCCTTACAGGTAAATTCAACGTAGAACCATTTCTTGCCGTCACTTCCTTCTGTAATTCCCTTAATATTAAGTCTGTGACCCGAGTTTACCTGTTCAACAACCGTTCCGTTTACCGCACTTTCTCTTACACGAATCCCTGAGCCTTTAACAATACCCGTCAATGCATTTGTATAATCCGCTCTGTTTTCTTCTGTCTTAACAAAATCATTAAGTATCCAACCGGTATACTCATCCTTATTAAATTTAAAGGATATTTCATACCATACCCGACCGTCTTCAGAAGTACGTTCATTAATAATAGTTACTGTAGTACCGGTACTCAAACTTCCAAGGATCTCACCGTTTCCCGGTTCCTTACGGACATTAACATTCGTACCGTTTACAGCGCCTATCTTAGGTTCATACTTTACCTCCGTAGTTTCTTCTGTAGTTTCTTCTGCATTTTCTTCAATTTGTTCTGACATAGAAACGGAGTTACCGGAGACCTCGCTGCCTTCGGCAACGGCTGTCTGAGTAACTCCTTCAACAAAATCAGATCTGATATATCCGCTTAACGGCATCAAGTTGTCAATGAATGAAATCTTATACCAAACATTTCCATCAGTTGCTACAACCTGTTCAGTAACAGTAACTGCCTGCCCCTGCGTTACGTGACCCACAACTGCACCATCTACGGAAGTTTTTCTGACATTAATTCCGCTTCCTTTAATTTTACCCATTTGCACAGAAGTGTTTTTCGTTTCATCCGCGGTAGAAGATGTCGTTTCTGTTTCAGTATTTTCTTTATTGCCATCCGAATCCGACGCTTCATCAACATCACCGTTGGCTTTGAGCAAATCCGACCTTATATAGCCTTTATATCCAACACCGTCCTTATCAATTGTCACGGCATACCATTTCTTGCCATCTTCACCTTTAACTGAATTCTCAATTACCGTTTCAGAATTTTGTTTCAAGCATAAAACAATCTCCGACGCCGTAGAAGCATTTTCACGAACAATTGCCAAATCCACCAAAACTTTACCAGTCACCTTCTCATCGGCAACATTTGTGCTCTTGGTGTCTTTTTTGTCCGTTGACTCACTTGGATCATTCTTTTTTGTGACATTGGATTTCGTAACCAGATCGGAACGGATGTACCCGGTACCATCGCCGACTTGAACCTGATACCAAACCTTTCCGTCATCACCCTTCTTCTCGCCAACGATAGTAACCTCATCGCCTTGTCTGACGCCGTAAGCAAATCCGGATGAAGTTGACGCTTCTTTCCTTATCTTACCGCTAGTACAATCGACCGTTCCTTTGACTGTAGTATATGCATATGTAGATTGTCCACCGGTCAATACTAGTGAAACACTGATTACCGGCAACATTATTTGTCGAAGTATGCGGTTACCCTTAAACCGCATTCTATTCGCACACGTATTTGAACGCATGATATACCGATTCCCCTTTCAGTATATATGTTCTGAATACTGTAGATTGACCATTTCAGTCGGCCCTCTATCATTATTCATATCCCTCAGACAGTATATTACAACCACAATATGTTTATGTCAACCTTTTAATTTACTTTTTTTTAAAAAATATTACATTTTTATTACAAGATGCAAAAAAAGCCCGAAAACTCGGGCTTTTTCAATGTGTCAATTCTTAATCATTTACATGGCAAATACGTTTTATGCAACTGACCGATTCGGTTTATCATTTCAAGTCATCTTATTCCGCATACATCCTAAGCTTCATCAATTGCCTTTCCAATATCATGCCTCATATATTTGTTGCCAAAATCAATCCACTCAGTAGCCGTATAAGCATTTGCTCTGGCTTCCTTAAGATTAGAACCCAGAGCCGTAACACCAAGCACACGACCGCCATTAGTAACAATTTTTCCGTCATTATATTTGGTTCCTGCATGAAAAACATAGAACCCGTCTTTGTCTTCAAAGTTATCAAGTCCTCTGATTTCAAGACCTTTATCATATTTTACAGGGTATCCATCCGATGCAAGTACAACACAAACTGCAGCATTATCGGAAAAATCCAGTTCAACTTGATCCAGCGTTCCATCAATACAAGCTTCCATAACTTCCACAATATCATTATTCATACGTGGAAGAACAACCTGCGCCTCAGGATCGCCAAAACGTGCATTATATTCAAGCACCTTCGGACCATCTTCAGTAATCATAAGGCCGAAGAATATAATCCCTTTAAATTCTCTGCCTTCAGCAGCCATTGCATCAACCGTTGGCTGATAAATATATTTCTCGCAGAACGCATTTACTTCTTCCGTATAGAAAGGACTCGGTGAAAAAGTTCCCATTCCACCGGTATTCAATCCGATATCGCCATCTCCTGCTCGTTTATGATCCTGCGCCGAAGTCATAGGCTTTATCGTTTTACCATCAACAAACGACAATACCGATACCTCCCGACCTGTCATAAATTCTTCTATAACCATAGTATTTCCGGCCGTTCCGAATTGCTTATCCAACATTATCTGCTTAACACCTATCTTTGCTTCTTCCAAAGTATTGCAAATCAAAACACCTTTACCAAGAGCAAGCCCGTCAACTTTAAGAACGATAGGCATTTTAGCTGTTTCAAGATATGTAAGTGCAGCCTCCGGATTATCAAAATTTGCATAAGCCGCTGTTGGTATATTATACTTTTTCATCAAATCTTTAGAAAAAGCCTTACTTCCTTCAAGAATCGCCGCATTGCTTCTTGGTCCAAATGCTCTCAGGCCTTTAGCTTCAAAAGCATCTACTGCACCTGCAACCAAAGGATCATCAGGGGCAATCACCGTCAAATCAATGCCCTCTTTCAACGCAAAATCCGTCAACTTATCAAATTCCATCACACCTATATCAACACATTCCGCAAGCTTTGCAATTCCCGCATTTCCCGGTGCGCAATAAACCTTATCTACTTTCTTACTTTTTGCAATACTTGTAACAAGTGCATGTTCTCTTCCGCCGCTACCAACAACAAGAATCTTCATATTTTCTCCTTCAGTTGAAACTCGTAACCGGTTCAACTACTTTATTTTCAATCTTAATCAAACCATCAGCAATTGTCTGAATTGCCATCGGCAAAATAATCCATTCAGCCTGTTCCATAACCCGTCGCTGAAGAATCTCAGGAGTATCTCCTTTTTCAACATATACTGCCTTTTGCATGATAATCGGTCCGGTATCGGTTCCGTCATCAACAAAATGCACCGTTGCACCGGTAACTTTAACTCCACGTTCCAAAACCCTCTCATGAACCTTCAGACCGTAAAAACCGTCGCCGCAAAAAGAAGGAATAAGCGACGGATGAATATTTATGATTTTGCCCGCAAAAGCATTTACAAATCTTGAAGATAAAACAACAAGGAACCCTGCAAGCACGATAAGTTCTGCGCTACTTTCCCTAATTTCTTCAATCATGGCCAAGTCATAATCATCCTTATTCGCAAAATCCCCAGGGCTGATGCATTTGGAAGCAATTCCATGTTTTGCGGCACGTTCCAACGCAAATGCGCCTTTTTTATTACTGATTACCTTGGTAATTTCAACATTTTTCAGTTTTCCGTTTTCAATTGCATCAATAATGGCCTGGAGATTTGTTCCACCGCCCGATACTAACACAGCTATCTTTAGCATAACGTTACACCCTTCTCACCGGCTTCAATCTTACCCACAACATATGGCTTCTCACCGGCTGCTTCAATTGCCTTCATCGTTGCTTCAACATCGCTCTGCTCAACAACGAGCATCATTCCAATACCCATATTGTAAGTATTGTACATCATCTCCTCAGCAATGTTTCCACTCTGTTTAATAAGTTCGAATATAGGAAGGATTTCATAGGAATCTTTCTTAATTACAGCTCTGGCACCTTCCGGAAGCATTCTCGGAATATTTTCGTAGAAACCGCCGCCTGTAATATGGCTGCACCCTTTAATTGTAACACCGGCTGATTTAACAGAATTCAAAGCTTTAACATAAATCTTGGTCGGAGTAAGCAATGCTTCTCCAAGTGTCATACCAAGACTTGAAACATATTCCATCATACAGGATTCTCTCATAGGAAATACCTTACGTACAAGAGAATATCCATTACTGTGAACCCCTGATGAAGCAATACCTATAATAGCATCACCCGGTTTAATACTTTCACCGGAAATTAATTTCTTCTCATCAACAATACCTACGGCAAAACCGGCCAAATCATATTCATCTTCCGGATAAAATCCCGGCATTTCCGCAGTCTCACCACCGATAAGTGCTGCACCTGCCTGAACGCAACCATCTGCAACCCCTTTAACTATGTCAGCAATTTTTTCCGGTTCATTCTTACCACAAGCAATATAATCAAGGAAAAATAATGGTTCACCACCGGCACAGGCAATATCATTAACACACATTGCGACACAGTCAATTCCGATAGTATCATGCTTATCAAGCAAAAAAGCAAGCTTAAGCTTTGTTCCTACACCATCCGTACCCGAAACCAACGTAGGCTTTTCCATACCCATAAACTTTTCAAGAGAAAATGCTCCCGAAAAACCGCCAAGTCCTCCAAGCACTTCAGGACGCATTGTTTTCTTAACATGTTCCTTCATTAGTTCCACTGCTTTGTAACCGGCCTCAATATCAACTCCTGCGCTCTTATAATCCATTTCTGTTCTCCTTTAATATGTTTATCTTAACTTCAAGCATTCTCAAAAATTATTTTGACATTTGCTTAAGATACTCCTTATATCCTATCTCTTTAAGTTTGCTGTCTTTCTTCTCTACGTTTTCCTTTAACTCAGCAGTAAACTCCTTCAGTTTACCAAGAAGTTTCTCATCTGACATGGCGAGCATCTTAGCTGCAAGAATACCGGCATTCTGTCCACCGTTAATCGCTACGGTAGCGACCGGAATTCCCGATGGCATCTGAACAATCGAATACAAAGAATCTCTTCCTCCAAGTGACGTCGTATGCATAGGAATACCAATTACCGGCATCGGAAAAATTGCAGCACACATTCCCGGAAGATGAGCCGCCATACCGGCACCTGCTATAATAACTTTAAATCCCTTTGTTTCCGCACTCTTCGCATATTCAAAAAACACATCCGGTTCTCTGTGTGCAGAAATTATAGTCATTTCATATTCTACGCCAAGTTTATCAAGAACATCTGCTGCCTTGCTCATTATAGGCATATCAGAATCACTGCCCATTACTATTCCAACTTTAGCCATTTTTCTACCTCCGTATATATTAATTTGCGTACTAATTAATTATAATGAATAATCCCTAGTTCTTCAATGGTTTATTTAGTTCGTCAAGACCGGGAAGCATAAATAATCCATCCTTAATTATCACAATTTTTGTACCATCTTCACAAAGAGCATCTATTTCTTTCAATTCCTCATAAGGAATTGTAATATCCGTATGGCAATGGAAATACGCCTTGTTCACATCGATCTTACGCAACCTTGAATAGTCATTTTCCCTTGCTACTATTTCTTTTCCATCCGGATTGTAGGAATGCAAATCTTCCTCATAACTATAACATGTATCACCAACAGCAAAATGCGGTCCACATTTTTCCGCAATCAGAATCGGAAGTCTGTCCTCAATATCGTACTTATGCGCCATAACATACGCTGTGGTATTTGTTCCGATTGCAAACTCTCCCATAGGCAATGTTGCATTATGAAACAGCAGATTCTTTTCTATGTATTCCCTGCCCTTTTTAGGATCATCAAAATTACTACAGGAGTAATCGCTTACCACTCCGTCTTTAAAACGAAGTTTCAAATCTATATACTCAAGATTTTCAAGGAATACTCTTTTCACATGGAGCAAGCCGTCGGTACCCTTAAGTTTAGGTGTTGTAAAGACCTCACCGACCGGAATATTTACATCCGCAACACAATTTTCAAAATTTGTTTCTTTTAAGCAGTCCTTCAATTCACCCAAAGCAACCGTCAAATCAGTTTCATTGCCATTTCTGCCCAATACATGCACCGACTTTGCTTTGTCAAAAGCATCAATCAATATCTGTTGCATATTCTCGTATAATTTATAATCAAGCGTATTCAGTTTGATTGTTTCCTCAAATATTGCCTCGAAATCATTTCCGATTTTCGGAATCGGAAACGCAATAATTGTGTAACTTCTTTCTTCACCTTTTACATATTTGTTTACAATTTCCGCACTCTTGTTTTCATAATCAATAAGCATTTTTTTCTGCGCTTCACTGTATTTCAAACACTTTCTGTTACAATCAGGTGTAAACGGCTCATCACCAAAAACTTCAATCAAAGCAGGACCGCCCATTTCTCCGGCAACGATCTTATTATCATCGTAAACTTTATTTATAACTTCAAGCCGTCTGTTCAAAAAATCTTTATCAATATAAATTGCATCATCTTCCTTATGATCATAATCATACTGTCGATTCGGGATATTTCCCAAATATCCGATTCGCATACCTTTGCGCTTTTCCAAAGACAAAACCGACGCTCTGTAAATAACAGGCTCAAGCCCGATTGCTCTGAATTGTTTTATTGCTTCAAGGACAACTCTTTCAAAGCCAAGATTATAACGAATATTAACGCTTTTCTTTTTAGAAATATCCTTGCCCGTTTTTTCAAATCCGACACGGTATCCTTCTGTAAACGCACGTGCCATATTTTCAATTTCCGCATCGGTTTTTTTGCTCAAATATTTTGCACATTCAAGTTCATTGTCCGTAATATGCTCGCCGTAAAAGTACAAATACTTAACTTCCGAAAGATTTGAATTAAGTATGATTTTTGTTGCAAAATCACATGCAGGATTAATCTGCTTACAAATTCTGTTTTCAAGAACAATTTCAAGATTATCCCGCTCAAACCAGTAAATGCACTGTCTTATTTCTTCGCAATTCGGCAACAGGCAACCATTACATTTCTCTGAATAAGGAACCGAAAATATTCCGTATATTTCAAGGAAAAATTCCATATATATTGTAAGTATTTCCTTCTCTCCCTCGTAAGCAAACGGAATCAAAGCATAAATTTCGCTCATAAGAAATGCCATATAAAAGCTCAATTTTTCTTCGATAGCATATCCCCCAAAATATTTCGCGCAGTAATCAGGATTTGAATAATCACTTTCGTAATTCTTATAAAGCTGCGGTGCGTAAAGCTTATGATTAATGTCTTGCAATTCTTCGATTGAACATTCTCTCAATTTCCCGCTTGCCGCATCCTCAAAAACTTCGGCAAGCATCGAAATAAAAGAGGCAGCCTTTCGGAAATAATCCAAAAAAGGCTCCCCCACAAGTTCTTCTTTCTCTATTTCTCTGATTCTTGAAATTGCAAGTTCATATCTTAATTCTATCATCAGGAAATATCTCCTTCACTAAATTCCCCAAAAAACAATCAAAATCCAAAGCAAACAACCCAATATATTAAGTATAAGTCCAAGATAAGAAACCCACTTAAAAATATCACGTTCATTAAGCGAACAGATTGCACAAATAATTCCAACAAGAGTGCCTATCATCGCAAAAAATCCAACCCCGCCAAGATGTACCGGCGGCTTAGCACGTTCGTTAAAGGCGACCGTAACAGCAAGTATCAAACCGACAATTACCACAACCCCCATTACTGCCGAAACAACAGACAGAAGCGAATAATGCCTGCTTGTAAACATAAAGCTTTTTCTTCTTCGAACTTTTCTTCGTTTGCGCATTATTTTGCACCATATTCTTTGTAATACGTATCAATGGCTGTCTTGATTTTGTCATCAATAATCACTTCACCATTAACTTCCTTTCCATAAAGAAATTCCGTTACTTCTGCCATATTTACAATTGATTTGGCCTCAAAACCGTACTTATCCTTAATTTCATCAAGCGCACTCTTGACACCCGATAAACCAACTTCCATACGATTAAGTGAAACCATAAGACCTTTAATTTCAACATCCGCCTGTGTCTTGATTATCGGATACGTTTCTTCGATAGATTTTCCGGATGTAGTAACATCTTCAATCATTACCACTCTATCGCCGTCATTAAGCTTAGAACCAAGTAAAATTCCCGTATCACCATGGTCCTTTACTTCCTTTCTGTTTGAACAGTAACGAATATCTTTGCCATACAAATTGCTGATAGCCATTGTCGTAGCTACCGCAAGCGGAATTCCCTTGTAAGCAGGTCCAAATAGCACGTCAAAATCAAGTCCAAAATTATCGTGAATCGCTTTGGCATAATATTCACCCAATTTAGCCAACTGCGATCCGGTTACATAAGCTCCGGCGTTCATAAAAAAAGGAGATTTACGTCCACTCTTAAGAGTAAATTCTCCAAATTTCAAAACCTTTGCATCTACCATAAATTGTATGAATTCCTGTTTATATTGTTCCATCATATCCTCCCGACAAGTTTATATTTTCACAAGAAATATTATCAAAGTATCGTGTAAATGATATCACATGCCTTATTGTTTTTCAACAAAAGAGTTACTGTTAGTCCCCGAGCGGTAACAAGCAAAAAGGCCGACGCAATATCGACCTTCTAAACAACATTTTCTTCAACATGCTCCCAATTAAGAATTGAAACTTCTTTTCTTGTCAGTACGAATGCAACCAGAAATGCAACCAGGCCAATCATTATCAGACATTTAACATCCACCGGAAATTTGCAAACCAGAAAAACAATAGTCGCTACAATATATACACCTATACCGGTAAGATGAAAGAAACGGCAATCCTTGCATATCATCCTGCAGACCGTCGTCGAAGCACATACGCCAATCGGACCTGCCATTACAGATATAATCATTCTGTAAAAGAAATTGCAACCACATACAACAATCAAAAGAATGAACATTGCTTCAAGAAGAGCAAAAACCACCCATGCACTCACGACACCAACAGCATTAAGTATACGTTCATTCATTAACAGTTTCGTACCTCCTTATAATCAAATAATAAACATCCATCATCCACATGTCCATTATGAAATAATAAGGGCAACAAAATGGCAACATAAAACTATAAATTTTAATCATCCCAACGTTTAAACAGCAAACCGTCAATATAGCCCGTAACAAACTCCGCCCATGGATATTGTGCCATAAATTCACCGTTATATTCTCTGTAGGCATTATCATCTTCATTGCTCAGCCTATAGAAATCGCAATCAATAAGATTTACATCCACAGCATATTTGTTATAACCTTTCTTTATTACATCCGCTGCTCCGACATCCTTAAGTCCTTTAATAAGAGCAGTGATTATATTATGCATATAACTTTGCTTGTTTTTATCATAAGGTGCATCTTCAAACAACACACCGCAAATATCCTGAAGTGAGCAGGACGAACCCCTTCGATAAATCAAATACGCCAGCAATTCTTTCGCTTTGCTACGTTCGAAATAAAGATTCTCACCATCCATTGTGCTTATTTCAAAATTCCCAAAACATCTTGCCTTAAGAATCGGTCTCTTCTTTGCAGGAACAATTTTCTCCTCATCCTCTTTGCGATAATGGCGTACATATTTAAGTTCCGCTTCGACCTTCTCTTTGGAAACCGGTTTCATCACATAACCGCTGGCATGAATATCCATTGCCTCCGGTTTATATTCATCATAACCTGTAACAAAAAACACATTCATCAAAGGATGAATTTCTCTTAATTGCCCGGCAAGTGCAACCCCCGTCATTCCCGGCATCTGTATATCAAGAAATGCCAAATCGCAATCATTTGTCCTTGCATACTCAAGCAACTCAGTAGGTTTTGCAAAATCATACACCTCTGCATCCGGCAAGGCCTTTTCAACAGAATCCTTTAATAGTCTTCTCGCCAAAGCCTCATCATCAATTACCAACGCTTTCATCCCTTTATTTCTCCCTTCCCACATGTATGGTAACTCTCGTACCGACCCCAACGGTACTCCTTATATCCATAGTTGCATGACCGACTATTTCCAATCGATCGCTTACATTTCGAATTCCCACATGGCTTCTCTTATCCTCACTGGAGGCATTTGCATCAAATCCAACACCGTCATCCTCAATAATGACATCAACACCATTATCTGTCCTCTTCGTTGAAATCTTAACTGTTCCACCGTCTTCTTTACCGCGTATTCCATACTTAACCGCATTTTCAACAATCGGTTGAAGCGTTAGCGTCGGAAGCAAAAAGTCTGTTACCTCTATGTCATATTCTATATTAAGTGCATCCTCAAATCTAGCTTTTTCAATAAAAAGATATGTTTTTAAATGCTTAAATTCGGTTTCAAAAGGAACGAGATTCTGATTGGTTATATCATCCATATTCTTACGCAAATAGTCCCCAAACATCACTGTCATTTCTTTGGCTTTCATAGGATTTTCTTCACACAACTGTGCAATTGCGGACAAAACATTGTACAGGAAATGTGGTTGAATCTGGCTCAGAGTAATATTAAGCTTACTTTCCTTAACTTCAATCTCATGTGCAAGAATTTCTCTTTCCTGATTAATTGTAATCATCACAAAAATAAGCAACACAGACAGAGTCATCCCCATCAATACGGGAGTCATGTCAAAAATATCAACCAACGCAACCGCCATAAAAGGAAGCAGTGTAAAAGAAATCCAGGTAAGCATATCATTAGTATGAATATACTTGCCTTTAATCAAAATCGATATCATATCAAAAATCGGCAACGTCATTGCAATTACAATAAATATCCACACATTACCGTTAATTGCAACATGCCCAATCCCGTCAACATCAAAAAAAATGCCGTCACGAACCGACAATAAGCAGATTAAAAAATACAAAACGCCGTAAACAGAGACAATAATCCTGTTTTCTACCGTCATTTCATAATACTTCGATATATAATCATATACATAATAGTGATAAAATAAATTCTCAAAAAAAACAAAACAACAGCAGGCGCACAGCAAACAGCCGGCAAGTGCAGGCCTTGCGCCCTTGATTCGCACAATTTCAAGAATAGAACATACAAGCAGCAGACCAAGATGTGAAATAACAAGACCGGTAAAATATGCATGCGCCTTCTTCATATCACGCATAGATGACATGCAGAAAAACAGCAGCACAAGCATAATCAGCATTTGGAAAAGATCAATAACAGCATGTGTCAAAAACATATTATACCCACTATCAAAAGTTCTTCTTGATTGTCAGAATATTCTGCCCGTTCTTGTATTCATACAAAACATCATCCATAGTTCTCTTTACTATAAATATACCCAATCCGCCAACCTCACGTTCATCTGCCGAAAGTGTAACATCAGGATCTTCATGTTCAAGAGGATTGTAAGGAATCCCGGCATCAACAAACGTAATAATAACAGCTAACGGATTCTCCACAATTTCAACTTTAACCGTAGCATCTCCAATACCATTACTATAAGCATAGTTCGCAATGTTGCTAAACAGTTCATCTATAGCAACATCAATCTGAATCTCGGCTTTCATTGGGCACTCATACCGTTCCAAAATGTCATTTACAAAATCAGTTACTTTAGAAACATTTTCCACTGTCGCTTCAACAGTAATTTCATCATTCATATACATCCTCCGGTTCATGCTGTAACAACAAGCTTAGTTCGACCTACTGTAAAAACTTGCTGCTGTTTGGTCTCTGACC
>JAZLIP010000014.1:0-4129 GCA_045617445.1 Lachnospiraceae bacterium
AAGTGTGCCACAACGGCACATTGTTTTTATTCCATCACAGACTATACTTTGGATTAACGCGTCGAAGTTTTCCTTTCTTGATATATTCTTCTAATTATCATAATGTTCAATTCCCGTCTCAACACGATTTCGGTTCCCACCCTAAATCGATGGTTCCCACTGTGCACCAAAGTCCGGGAATGCCCGAAAATACAACAAAAAAAAGACTCAAGTTTCCTTGAATCCTTAGAGCGCGAGACGGGACTCGAACCCGCGGCCTCGACCTTGGCAAGGTCGCGCTCCACCAACTGAGCCACTCGCGCATATCAATTACTACTGCATTCTACCAAACATACTTCGGAATGTCAACGCTTGATGCCATACAAGACTTACATGAGAGCAGGTGATGGGAATCGAACCCACGTTTTCAGCTTGGAAGGCTGATGTTCTACCATTGAACCACACCTGCACATCAATCATACGACCGACAAATGCCCAGAACCGGAATCGAACCAGTGACACGAGGATTTTCAGTCCTCTGCTCTACCAACTGAGCTATCTGGGCGAAATCAAAGCACTGTTCATGCCACTTGAACAACCGCTGTGCAACACTCACAAATGCTATTATACTGACACAAGCACCATTTTGCAAGTGTTTTTCTTAAATAAATTGTATTTATTTAAGAACAATACAGATTCAAGACTTGTAATCAAGTCCTGAATTCGTAACTTTACTCATCAAATTCACAAGTAACATAGAACCCTTTAAGACTTTCTTCTATATTTACAACTTTCCCGTTCAAATTCTTTAACCGTTCTCTAAACTCATAATTTGCAGACATGGCAAGTGAAGGATTTATCGTATAGTAGTAACTTGTAGGAAGCGCACCCTCGGTTACAGTAATATCATCGCCAACTTTAAGTAATCCGGGGCGTTCCATTTTGAATTCCATCTTTCGCATACAAATCCCTCACAGTCAATTGTCTGTCAAACTCGGTTCCACGCAACCGACGTCGTTTTTCTTTACCGTTCTAAGTACAACCGCTGCATGTTTACCCATATGAATTCGGAGTAAAGCATTATCTATATCATATTTTTTAGGTTCAAGAGTATATCCGTCATCATCCGAATAAATCAGTGCTTGCAATTGGCAAGTACGTGGCACTCCCGTCTCCCATGACATCCTGATTTCAATATCCTTCTCGTAATCATTATTATTAATCAGTACAATACTCTGATCTTTTCTCGTAAAACGACCGTATGCAATAACATTATAATCTCTATGAATGCGTCGTAACGAACCATTCTTAATTTCAGGATAACTTTTGTGAATTCTAATCATTTCCTTATGAAAATCAATTAACTCTTTATCCTCGTTTCCCCACGGATAAGTCCTTCGATTATCAGGATCGGTGAAACCGCATACGCCCGCTTCATCTCCATAGTAAATCGTCGGAGCACCAACCCATGTCATTTGAATAATCACAGCTTCACGCATTACAGCCTTATTTACACCAATATTTGCCGCTTCACTTCCTTTATCCGCAACACGCCCGACAACACGATTCGTCCTTGTCAGAAATCTTGAATGATCGTGATTTGACAACTCATTCATCGTAATATTTAACGATGGTCCCATAAACTTGGCACCATTATATTTCATCATGTCAAAGAAACAATCGGCATTGCCAAGCATATCCTGTCTAAAATCATCAGAATGCTTCTGCATACCGGTAAGAAACCATGTTACCGGCTCCATAAAAGCATCATAATTCATTACCGTATCCCATTCATCACCCTGAAGCCACGAAGATGGATCACCATAATGTTCAGCAATAATCACAGCGTCTTTATTTGCTTCTTTAACAGCCTTTCGAAAATCTTTCCAAAACTGATGATTAAATTCCGGTGAATGCCCTAAATCAGCAGCCACATCAAGCCGCCAGCCATCCGCATTATACGGCGGGGATACCCACTTTTTCGCAATCATCAATATGTATTCCCTCAATGCTCTGGATTCTTCGTAATTAAGCTTCGGTAAGGTATCATGCCCCCACCATCCATCGTAGCTCCGATTATAGGGCCATTCTTCATCGGAATAGAATTTGAAGAAACTCCTATACGGACTCTCTGCGGAAATATATGCTCCCTTTTCGTATCCATTAGCATTTTCGTATATTTGCTCACGGTCAAGCCATTTGTTAAAAGAACCGCAATGATTAAAAACACCATCTAAAATAACTCTTATTCCTCTAGCATGGCATTTTTCAACAAGTTCAGCAAACAATCGGTTGGAAGCTTCGAGATTTTCAAGGTTAGTAACACGATCAATATATCTGCTTGCATTCTTATTTTCGTAATCACCCTCCGCAAGCATTTTTCCATTATCAGACACTATTTTCCCGATATGCGGATCTATATAATCGTAATCCTGAATATCATATTTATGATTCGAAGGCGAAACAAACAACGGATTAAAATAAATAGCATCAATACCAAGGCTCTCTAAGTAATCAAGTTTGTCAATCACGCCCTGTAAATCGCCACCATAAAATTCACGAACACCCATTGTCGCAGGATACTTGTTCCAATCTTCAACCTGAGTTGTATGCTCCCCTATATAATTATATTCATGGGATAATACATCGTTTGATTTGTCACCGTTATAGAATCTGTCCACATATATCTGGTAAATAACAGCACCCTTTGCCCACTCAGGTGTTCTAAATCCCGGCCTAAGCGCGAAATAATACTGTTCTTCACTCTTCGTAACCGCGCCCCTTAGGTCATAACGTATCACCTGATGTCCACCGACAATCTCGAAATAGTAACGAATTACTTCATTATCAAGTTCCAGCTCATATGCATAATAATCATATGTTTTGTCGCTTTCCTCAACACTCATCAAATAACGTTGATTATTACAAATCAGAAAAACATGATCCACGTTGCTCTTAGCTGCCCTAAGCCTAAGAGTCACCCGACTGTAAGCATTAGGTTCGCAAGGAGTCACGTAATCCGCCGTATAGTCAGCAAACAATGCCTTCCGATTTATTACAGGCTTAAAACTGCTTAAATACATTCCCTTATTAATATCCTTATTAATATCCTCATTAAAAGAAGAAAACATAATACTCTCCTTAACTTGTAATACCATATTAGAATATCACATTTTTGAATACCGTACTACATCATTTTAAACCGCACTTCATATACCTTTCCCGAAAGTAAAAAGACAGCTAAAAGCTGTCTTTTTGGAGAAGGTATTTTTTCCTATGGTATAGTCAAAAACTATACATATATTGGGGGGTTACAAGTAGTATGATAGCACCGGTCCCAACATTTAGCCATCCTAACTTTGCACAAACTTTACAATTTTGCGCGGTTCATTTTGTTGATTGTGCACAATCCAAAATCATTTCACCTCAATTCAAGACTAGTCACAATCATTTTAAATTAACCAGACTTTATTATTCGCCTGTTTTCACGATTACTTTGTTTCAAAAACGTTCTTCGTAAAAAGTCCAGTTATTTAGAAACGTTTGTATTAGCTCTCGAGTCTTGGATTGAGTTTTGGTAAACTTCAGCTGACAATATTCAGTCCCTGACCGGTAACAAGCAAAAATGCAATCAAACTTCGGATTTAAGTGGTTCAGTTTCAAAGAGTGCCTCAAACTCATCACGACTGATTTTTTCTTTCTCAAGAAGCAATTCAGCACATTTATGCAGCACATCTTCGTGCTCTTTAATTATTTTCTCAGCCTTCTCATAGCAATCGGAAACTATAGTTTTGACTTCCTTGTCTATCTTTGCGGCAATTTCTTCACTATACCCCCTCGAGCTATGACCCCAATCGCGTCCGATAAACACTTCGTCATCGTCATTTTCGTAGCAAATAACGCCAATTTCATCAGACATACCGTATCTTGTTACCATTTGCTTTGCAGTTCGTGTTGCACGTTTAATGTCTTCCGACGCACCGGTAGTTATATCATTAAAAATCAATTTCTCCGCAATACGACCACCGAGACACACTTCTATATCCTGAAGCATCTTACCCTTGGTATTAAACATTTCATCATTTTCCGGCAACGGCATTGTATACCCAGCAGCACCCATACCTGTAGGGATAATAGAAACAGAATAAAC
>JAZLIP010000015.1:0-8435 GCA_045617445.1 Lachnospiraceae bacterium
ATCGAATTTTCAAAGCACTAAAGAATAACATTTTTGCTTGTTACCGGTCAGGGACTGAACAGTAACATGATTTTAATTTAACAATATAACACATAATAATCTTTGTGCAGAAATCAGAAACAACAAAAGAGCGGTTACTGTAAAACGTGCGCCGCAAGGCGCACCACACACAACAAAGGGCATCATACAAAATGATGCCCTTTGGAAATTAATTAACCTTCAACAGATTTATTTATCAAGAAATTTCTTAACCTGATTGTAAATACCTTCAGCATCAAGTTCATACTTATGAATAAGTGCAGCAGCAGAACCCGACTCACCAAACACATCATACATACCGATTTTCTTAACCGGTGTAGGAAGTTTTTCTGAAAGACAATCGCAGACAGCAGATCCCAAACCGCCGATAACAGAATGTTCTTCAGCAGTCACAACCTTGCCTGTTTTCTTAGCCGAAGCAAGAATAAGTTCTTCATCAAGAGGCTTGATAGTATGTATATTGATTACTTCCGCATCAATTCCGTCATTTGCAAGCATCTTCGCTGCTTCCATTGACTCAGGTACAGTAAGACCCGTTGCAACAATAGTAACATCTTTTCCTTCTTTAAGAACAATTCCCTTACCTATCTCAAATTTGTAAGTAGCTTCATCATTAAATACCGGAACCGCTGCACGCCCAAAACGCAAATAAACAGGTCCCTCGTATTCATAGGCTGCCTCAACGGCTGCTCTCGCTTCAACGTCATCTGCAGGATTGATTATTACCATTCCCGGAATTGTACGCATAAGTGCAATATCTTCATTACACTGATGTGATGCGCCATCTTCACCAACAGAAATTCCGGCATGTGTTGCACCTATCTTAACATTAAGATGAGGATATCCGATGCTGTTACGAACCTGTTCAAATGCACGACCCGCAGAGAACATCGCGAATGACGAACAAAAAGGTACCTTGCCGGTTGTAGCAAGTCCGGCTGCTATACCCGTCATATTTGATTCTGCGATACCAACATTAATATGCTTGTCCGGATGAGCCTTTTTAAATACACCGGTCTTCGTTGCTGCCGCAAGATCGGCAGTAAGTACTACAAGATTATCATGCTTGTTTCCAAGTTCAACAAGCGCATTACCGTAACTCTCTCTGGTTGCAATTTTCTTTACTTCTGACATAATGCTTCACCTACTTTCTCAAGATCTGCCATAGCTGTAGCATACTGCTCATCATTAGGAGCAACACCATGCCATGATACATTGTTTTCCATAAAGGATACACCTTTTCCTTTAATACTCTTCGCAATAATTGCAGTAGGCATTCCCTTTGTTTCTCTTGCTTCCTTGAAAGCAGCTTCAATTGCGTCAAAATCATGTGCATCGCAATTAATTACATGGAAGTTGAATGCCTTAAATTTCTCATCAATCGGATACGGATCACAAACTTCCGTAATCGTTCCGTCAATCTGAAGATTATTGTTGTCAACAATAACAACAAGATTGTCAAGTTTCTTAAATCCGGCAAACATAGCAGCCTCCCAAACCTGACCTTCAGCAATCTCACCATCACCAAGCAGCGTATATACTCTGTAATCATCATTGAACATTTTGGCTGATAAAGCCATACCTACTGCAACAGAAATTCCCTGTCCCAATGAACCGCTACTCATATCAACACCGGGTGTATGTTGCATACAAGGATGTCCCTGAAGGTGTGAACCAAGCTTACGAAGTGTTGTAAGTTCCTCAACCGGGAAATAACCTTTCTGCGCAAGTGTCGAATAAAGCGCCGGAGCACAATGACCTTTGGATAACACAAATCTGTCTCTATCTTCCTTCTTAGGATTTGCAGGATCCACATTCATCTCTTCAAAATACAGATATGTCATAATGTCTGCACATGACAAAGATCCGCCGGGATGTCCTGCTTTAGCGGCATGAACTGCTGTAACAATACCCTTACGAACTTCGTTAGCAGTTTTTTGCAATTCCAACTTGTTCATGATTTACGTCCTTTCTTATATCAATCTTACATCTACAATAACTCTGCTGGATTAAATGCATACCAACGATTCTCAGTATAGCATACTAAATTGTACCTTTCAAGAATTAGTTTACTCAATAAACAAACATTCCGAAACGCACATTTCCGGATACAAATAAGTACTCTGTTTTACAAAATACAATATATCAAAATTTGAAAGAGCCAAAAACCATGATGCTTTTTTTACAAAATAATGCTATTATGTTTTGAGGTTGAGTTTTGCTATTTCTCAATACCACTATAATCTTAATTGCGAATCTTGAACAATTAACATATTAACACAGGAGAGACTTATGTTTTTTAACAAACAGGAAACCAAAAACAAATTGCATATTATAATTGTAGGTTGTGGCAAAATCGGCTCTACACTTGTTGAAATGCTATCTAAAGAAGGGCATGACATATCCATTATCGATCAGGATTCAACCATGATTCAGTCCATTTCAAACACCTATGACGTACTGGGTATTATCGGGAACGGTGCAAGCTTCAAAACTCAAACGGAAGCCGGTATATTAAATGCGGATTTGATGATTGCCGTTACCGATTCGGACGAACTAAACCTGCTTTGCTGCACGGTGGCCAAAAGAGTCAGCAAATGTTCCACCATTGCAAGAGTAAGAACACCCGATTACGGCAAAGAAGTTTCTTTTCTTACAGAGCAGCTTGGTCTTGCCATGATAATAAATCCCGAGTATGAAGTTGCAAGAGAAATCACGCGAATTCTTACTCTGCCTTCTGCGCTGGAAGTTAACTCCTTTGCAAACGCACGTGCTGAGTTGGTTAAATATAAAATCACAACCGAAAGTGAACTTGACGGCATTCTCATTTCTGAACTTGCCAAAAAAATCGATGGAAAAATACTTATCTGTGCAATCGAACGAGATGACGATGTGTTTATTCCTACTGGAAATTCAAGAATAATCGCCGGTGATGTAATATCTTTTGTTACCTCTAAAAAGGATGTAAACAACTTCTTCCGCAAAATCGGTGAGAAAAACGACCGAATCAAAGACACTATGATTATCGGCGGCGGAACTTCGTCTTATTATCTTGCCAAATCATTGCTCGCTATGGGATTTACTGTAAAAATCATAGAGTCCGACAAAGCGATATGCGAGCGTTTAAGTCTTTCACTGCCCCAGGCAATTATAATCAACGGTGATGCTTCAGATGAAGAATTGCTTAAAGAAGAAGGAATCGAAACAGTTAAATCCTTCATCCCTCTTACCGGCATTGACGAGGAAAATATCGTACTTACTTTATATGCCAAACAGGTTTCCAAAGCAAAAGTAATTACCAAAATAAATAAAATCAATTTTAAAGGCGTTATTTCCAAATTGGATTTGGGAAGTATCGTATATCCAAGATATATTACTTCCGAAGCCATTGTTGCCTATGTGAGAGCCAAGAGCGAATCCGGCAGTTCAAACATCGAAACGCTTTATCATATGTTTGACCACAGAGTTGAAGCCATAGAATTTCATATAGACAAAGACTCTGCTGTTACAAACGTTTCACTCGCAGAATTATCACTTAAAGACAATCTTCTTATTGCCTTCATCAATCGCGAAAACAGAATAATCTTTCCAAGCGGTTCTGATTGTATCAAACCGGGCGACAATGTAATGATTGTTACCACACATTCCGGTTTCAAAGATGTTACAGACATACTTGCCAAAAATTCGAAGCCCACTAAGGAGACGCCAAGAAATGAATAGTTCCATAATCAGATACACTCTTGGACAGGTATTGAAAATAGAAGCTGCTCTTTTGCTTCTTCCCTACCTTGTTTCAATCATATATAAAGAGCGCAGCGGTATCTTTTTCCTGATAGTTGCCGTTATTTGTGCCATTCTTGGTTTTGCAATGACTGCAATCAAAGCTAAATCAAATGTTTTCTATTTAAAAGAAGGCTGTATGATTACGGCTCTGAGCTGGATTTTCTTAAGTTTTTTCGGATGTCTTCCATTCTGCTTATCAGGAGAAATTCCATCCTTCACGGACGCACTTTTTGAAACAGTTTCCGGTTTTACAACTACCGGAGCAAGTATTTTAAGTGACGTCGAAGCTTTATCCCATTGTTGCATATTCTGGCGTTGCTTTTCACATTGGATTGGTGGCATGGGTGTTCTTGTGTTTCTCCTTGCAATTATTCCTATAAGCGGCGGATCGCAAATCAACATTATGCGAGCAGAAAGCCCCGGACCATCTGTAGGAAAGCTTGTTCCCAAAATTAAATCTACCGCAAGAATTCTCTACATAATTTATTTTGCAATGACTATAGTTGAATTCATATTTCTTATTGCAGGCAAAATGCCCGTATTTGATGCAATTAACACCGCATTCGGAACTGCCGGAACCGGTGGTTTTGGTATTAAAAATGATAGTTTTGCCGGATATTCTCCATATTTACAATGGGTTGTAACTATATTTATGATACTCTTCGGAGTAAATTTTAATGTCTACTATTTCATTCTTTACAAAGAATTCAAGAAAGCTTTTACGATAGAAGAAGTTCTTCACTATATAATGATTATTCTTGTTGCCATCGGAATAATTTTTGTAAAAATCGTTCCCATGTACGGATATGCTAAAGATGCAGTACGCGATGCTTCTTTCCAAGTCGCGTCAATAATCACGACAACCGGATTCAGTACCACCGATTTCGACTTATGGCCCGAAACCGCCAAAACCATACTTGTATTTCTTATGTTTATCGGTGCCTGCGCCGGAAGTACCGGTGGCGGAATAAAGGTTTCACGAATGCTTATTCTCTGTAAAACGATATTTAAAGAAGTAAGCTCATATATTCATCCAAAAAGTATTAAGAAAATTGTGATGGATCAGAAGCCTTTAGATCAGGATGTATTGCGAACTACAAATGTATATTTTGTTACCTTTGCAATTATATTCTCTACTTCCGTATTTATATTGTCGTTAGAAAATAAAGATCTAATTACCAACTTTACCGCAATAGCCGCAACAATCAACAATATCGGTCCCGGACTTGCGATGGCAGGACCAACAAGGAACTTCGGGCATTTTTCTATTTTGTCAAAATATGTGATGATTTTTGATATGCTTGCAGGAAGGCTTGAACTTTTCCCTATGATAATTCTCTTTCATCCTGCTTTGTGGCGCGATTTATTTTCACATTATATTAAAAAACTTAAAGGAACCCTTACAAAACAAAAGAATTAATCGACAAACTGAATTTTCTCTTACTGTTCAGTCCCTGGTCGGTACAATTTTCTTTCTGCAGAAAATAATGGCAATGCTTAATATGCCGGCATTTGAAATCATTCGTAAAACTTTTAAAAAGCAAGTACTTCAAAACGACTTTGAAATACTTGCTTTTTCAAGAACCGTATCGATACAAATTGAAGACTCATTAAATTATTCGTCGTACTGTAATTATTGAACGATACAAAGCATTACTAATTTTAATTCCGGTAGCTGCGGTACTTGCATGAACAATCTTGCCGCCACCGATATATATTCCCACATGACCACCATAGTAAATAATATCACCCGGCTGAGCCTGCGCGTAACTGACTTCTTTACCGTAAGTTGACTGTGCGTAACTGTTTCTTGGAATCGTATATCCGAAATTCTTATATACCGAATAGGTAAAACCGGAACAATCCGCACCATTTGTCAGGCTTGTACCACCCGAAACATAAGGATTACCAACATATTTACAAGCAAAATTAGCAATTTCCTGACCTTTAGCAGAACCACCACCCGATGAAGACTCAACCGGCTTCTCTTCCTGCTTAACTTCAGGTACAGACTCCTCCTGTTTTGTTTCTTCAGGTACCTCTGTATTTTCCGCAGACGTAGTGTCTTCAATTGTTTCCGTTCCTTGCGTTTCCTGCGCTTCTTCCTTACTCTTAGCTTCTTCCTCTTTCTTCTTGGCTTCGGCTTCAGCCTTCTTCTTGGCTTCTGCTTCTGCTTTCTTTCGGGCTTCTTCAGCGGCTTTTCTGGCAGCTGCTTCTTCGGCTTCTATACGTTTAAGAACTTCTGTCTGTTTGGCAATCTGTGCCTGATACTTGCTTGCCTGCGCTTTTGCAGCAGATAATTGCGCATCAAAATCACTCAACGTGTTTTTCTTTTGATTTACCAATTCCTCCAAAGCCTTACTCTCGGCAACATACTCTTCCTGCATTTCTACAAGCTCATTCTTCTCATTTTCCAAATTAGCCTTAAGAACGCCAACCTCTTCTTTCGTTTTCTGGTAATTAACAAGCATCTGTCGATCATACTCGTAAAGCTTCTCGACATAATCCGCCTTATTAATAATCTCGGCAAAAGATTGCGCCTGCAAAAAAACCTCAATATATTTTATATCGCCTTTTTCGTACATGAATTTGATTCTACGTTTCATAGAATCATACTGATTCTGCTCTTTAGCCAAAGCGTCTTCATATTCAACACGTGCATCTTCTATCTGAACCTGTTTGTTATCGATATCACCGGAAATAAGATCTACTGTGAGGAGAAGATCTACTAATTGGGCATCTATCTCAATAATTTCCTCTTCAACCTCTTCTCTGTCTTCTTGAATAGCACTTATATTGTTGTTAATACTATTCAAACTTTCCTGAGCTTTCTTTTTTTCAGCTTGAGCTTCATTTTTGGTTACTGCAAAAACTTTGACAGGAAATTCAACGATTAAACACAACACTAATAATAAAATCAGAAATTGCTTTCTCATATACATCACCCTTATTTATTAACACATACTCACACTTTAACCAATGGATTCTAATGCCCTCATTCATCAGAATCCACAAATTATGTTAACATAAAGCATTGACTTTTACAATTCACAATTGTTTACTGTTCTTGGGAACGGAATTACGTCTCTGATATTTCCGATACCGGTAAGATACATAACGCATCTTTCAAATCCAAGACCAAAACCGACATGTCTTGCAGAACCATATTTACGAAGATCAAGATAGAAATCATAATCTTCTTTCTTAAGACCAAGTTCTTTCATTCTTGCAAGAAGCTTATCGTAATCATCCTCTCTCTGAGAACCACCGATAATCTCGCCAATACCCGGAACCAGGCAATCCATTGCTGCGACAGTCTTTCCGTCATCATTAAGCTTCATATAAAATGCTTTAATTTCTTTGGGATAATCTGTTACAAATACAGGTCTCTTAAATTCCTGCTCAGTTAGAAATCTCTCATGCTCGGTCTGGAGATCGCAACCCCAATGAACCTTATACTCAAATTTATCATTATTCTTTTCGAGAATTTTGATAGCATCTGTATATGTCACATGACCAAAATCAGAATTTACAACATGGTTCAAACGCTCAATCAATCCCTTATCCACAAACTGATTAAAGAAATTCATTTCTTCCGGAGCATTTTCCATCACATAACGAATAATGTATTTAATCATGCTTTCCGCAAGAATCATATCATCCTTAAGATCGGCAAAAGCAATTTCCGGTTCAATCATCCAGAATTCCGCAGCATGTCTTGTGGTATTTGAATTTTCAGCACGGAAAGTCGGTCCGAAAGTATAAATGTTCTTAAATGCCATAGCATATGTCTCACCGTTAAGCTGCCCGCTGACAGTAAGATTTGTTTCTTTATTGAAGAAATCCTTTGAATAATCTATGGAACCATCTTCATTCTTGGGAAGATTATCCATATCAAGCGTTGTTACTCTGAACATTTCACCGGCACCTTCACAATCACTTCCTGTAATAAGGGGAGTATGTACGTATACAAATCCTCTCTCCTGGAAAAATTTGTGAATTGCATAAGCAGCAAGTGAACGAACTCTGAACACTGCCTGAAATGTATTTGTTCTGGCACGGAGGTGAGTAATAGTTCTCAAATACTCCATTGTATGTCTCTTCTTCTGAAGAGGATAATCAGGTGTAGACATTCCCTCAACACAAACTTCCTCCGCCTGAATTTCAAAAGGCTGCTTTGCTTCCGGAGTAGGAACAAGTTTACCTCGAACAATAAGTGCCGCACCGACATTTAACTTATTTATATCTGCAAAATTATTAAGCTTATCCGAATAAACTACCTGAAGCGGTTCGAAAAAAGTTCCATCATTAAGCACAATAAATCCAAATGTCTTTGAATCACGGATACTTCTTACCCATCCGCCAATGGTAACTTCTTTTTCCAAATACTGCTCTTTTTCCCTGTACAACTCTTTAATTGATACTAAATCCATGTCTTTCACCTCTCCACATATTATTCAAATTACATTCACAATTAGTAACTATTCAGAACACCATTCGCAAAATCGCCTTTTCAAGGCTTTTCTTTTGCTCATGTTGTTACTTCGCCATATAAAACTGCTCATAATATTCTTTGCAAGCAAAATATTTTGAGCAGTTTTGCATGGCTCTGA
>JAZLIP010000016.1:0-2367 GCA_045617445.1 Lachnospiraceae bacterium
CATCCGTATTATTACTTGGTCCGTCATCGAAAGTAAGATATGCAATTTTCGATGATTCATCTTCCGCAACCGTATCTGCGATTACAGTCTCCAAATTAATGTTTTCGTACTCGACAGCGGTCACATCATTCCTTATCTGCGCAAGTTCGTAATCATACATTCTCATCTGAACCTGTGAAATAATTAAGGACTTAACCTTGCCCTCTAACTCCGGCTCAATAGAATGCCTTCCAAACAAACACACGAAAAAGGAAAGTAATAATACAATCACGGTAATTATTGAAATCTTTCCAATCAGTCGCTTTGCCCGAAATACCGAACCTATTGTACCACAAAAACAACACTTTTTAAAAGAACTTTTTTTATTTGTTTCCAATCTCATCTTCTTTTTCTAACATCCAAATACATAAAACTGCTACGATTATAAAAGGAAGCCCTCCGATAACCCCCGTCGCCGAAGGTCCAAGGAACGTATTTCCACCGTTTTTTGTAAAATTAATCCCGAAGGAACATATCGAATTCAATGCACCGTGTGCTATTATTGCTGGAATAACCGAAGATGTTTTCCATGTAAGAAAGCTTAGGAAAACACCTATTACAAGGCAGAATACACATATCGCAACAATTCCCGTATACGGATATCCTGCGTAATTAATTCCGTAATTATACCCCACAATCACAAGCGGTGCATACCATATTCCCCAAATAACACCGCATAAAGCAACTGCCGTTCGCACTTTGAACTGCTCGCAAAGCTTTCCAAACAAATAACCGCGAAATCCCCATTCTTCACCAAAACATGTAACACAATTAAGCAAGGGACCGAGCAAAACAGCCGTCACGGTCTGAGACATCACAAGAGCGCGCAACGCCTCAAGTGTGTAACCGTTTTCTCCTCTTCGCAGATACACGGAAAAAAGATATTCCATATCAGGTGAAAACTCGTTACGGCATATAACAAAATACAATCCTGTTCCAAGGAAAGTCAATATTGAAGGGGCAAACCATGCCAGTACATACCAAATAAACTTCTTATTCTTAAAGTTTACATTCAAGCAAAGATTTGAAAAGCCCTCGCCTGTAATGCATCTTGTAATCACAACGACAATCGACGGAATCATCATTGCAACAGCTATACGCGATGATATTGAGGCTATCGTATATTCCGGATGCTTCATCAAATACTTCATTATAAAAATATACTCATAAACAAAAGAAACAATAAAGGTCAGAACTATAAATAAAATAATTCCGGCATAATCTTTTTTCTCTGATTTCAATTTACTTACACTCATATTATGTTATCCTCACTCATAGTCTTACTTATATCCTGCTATATAATTTTAATTTCCCATTAGTAAAATCATACAACTTTATTGTAATATTACGTAGCGCTTTTGTCAAAACGTCACATTTTGCATTAAATGTGATTTTTTTCTCTTTTCCCCGTTGCATATTACCGCTAAATGTGACATAATATAATTGCAGAAGCGATTCTGTGTATTTTTGATGTTGTTATGGGATGTTGAGATTTAAAGGAGGGAAATCCGCTATGAAAAAAAATACCCTGATAGGAATCATAGCAGGGGTAGTAATTGTTCCTGTTGTGGCATGCGCAATCCTTTTGAATTACAAAGGATCAGGCGTTAGTGATGTTGCAGTAAATCGTGATTTGGCCGAAATCGAAAGTGAAACAACCAGTTTTCTTGATGAAAATGCTATTGCATTAGCAAGTTCATCACAAGTGGATGCTAATCTGCAAAATATGGCAAGAGAAGCCGTCAGCATGATAAATGCTCAACGTGCATCCGCCAATTTACCGGAATTAGCGTTATCTGTTAATCTTGAAAACGTAGCAATCGTAAGAGCTTCCGAGATTTCCAGTGTATTTTCCCATACAAGACCGGATGGTTCTCCATGGAACACTGTAAACAGTAGGATTCAAGGTGGCGAGAATTTAGCTTATGGTTTCAGCAGTGCAAGTTCAGCAGTTAATGCTTGGATGAACAGTCCATCTCACCGAGAAAACATTTTATGGCCATCCTTTACAAAAGTTGGAATTTCCATATATGTAACAGACAACGGAACATATTACTGGGCGCAGGAATTTGGTTACTAATCAGCAAATTCCTAACAAAAAAGAGGTCGCTAAGACCTCTTTTTTGTTATCTCTATAACTTCTTCATTATTTAAATCTTTTGAGTCCATGACAAATAACCTATCTTCACTTTATCTTTCTGCTTATACCGATTCCAATTGCATTTGGTCCTGTATGAGTAGCAATTGAGCAAGACAACTCAGAATAAAACACTTCTATATCAGGAATTGCTTCCCTGATTGCATTAACTACCGGAATTGCCATTTCCT
>JAZLIP010000017.1:0-10242 GCA_045617445.1 Lachnospiraceae bacterium
GAGGAGTACTATTGAGGGTTAAAAAAATCAGGAAGTTAAGAATATACAAAATCCCACGCAAAAATATGTTAAAACAAACAAAAAGACTAATTTCCATGCCACCGCATGAAAATCAGTCTTTATCACAACCAACAACTTAGAATATTCTTCTTACATCAAGCACACTACGATATGATGCATTAGAAACCTTTATACCTGTTGCAGCAGTACTTGCATGAACAATCTGTCCACCGCCTATATAAATTCCCACGTGACCGGAGTAACATACAATATCACCGGCCTGTGCATTTGCAAGACCGCCTACAGAGTAACCGCAACCTCTTTGAGCGCCGGAACTATGTGGTAAAGAAACACCATAATTTCTGTATACGCTCATTACAAAGCCCGAACAGTCTGTTCCGCCGGTCAAGCTGGAACCGCCGTATACATACGGATTACCTACGAACTGAAGTGCGTAATTTGCAACAGATGCACCTGCGCCGCTTCCTGATGCCGAATAGTTGCCGCCACCGGAACTCTTCGAACCTTTGCCGCCTTTTCCTTTCTTCTTAGCCGCTGCCGCTGCTGCTGCATTTGCCTTCTTACGAGCTTCTTCCTCTTTACGTAATCTTGCTTCTTCCTCAGCCTTCGATTCTGCCTTCGGAAATTCTGTCGAAACAGAAACAAATTCCTTAGATACCCAACCATCACCTTCCTCGATGGATACCTTAACCCACTCGTCCTTTTCTTCAAGAACCGTCAACCTATCCTCCATCGGAACAAGGCCGAGTACAGGAGCATCGGTACTGGCTTCCTCACGAACTTTAAGGGTTGTTGTATTAACCACAGCCACTCGTTCACCGACTTTCGCAGCAAGTTCAACTGCTGCCTGACCGCTTACTACAAATTCACCTTTAACATATCCCGTAACATTACCTGATTTGATCTTGTACCAATCACCGTCTTTATCAAGCCATTCACCGGCGGAATTGTTGTAAAGCTTACCAACTACTTCGCCATCTTCACTCGGAATATCTCTTACATTAACATAATATGACACCTGAGCAATTACCATTCTGGACAAATCCTCTTCGCCATCATTAACATCATCTGTGGCAAGAGAAACCTCAATATTAGGTCCATTTTGAGCAGAAGCGTCATTTCCCGATACCGAATTTCCGGACAGCATATTCCCCGATATCGTAGAATCACTGATTGCAGCCTCTGTAGATTGTAAACCAAGCAAATCCTCATCCATTTCAGAAACAGTCATAGTAGCGGCTGCTGCTGCCGATCCTACAACCGAAACACCATTTACCGTTTCCGATTGCTTAACCGCCTTTGATGCAGGCGTTTCAGCCTTGGTGGAAACATTTACCTTACCGCTCGTACTGGCAAGCATTTTCTTATCTTCATCCGCAATCTCAGCATCGTTTATCGTTGCATGAATTGACTGTGCTTTACTGCGGGCAACATTTCTTGCCATCTCGGCTTTAATATCTTTAATGGAAACACCCTCACCTGTGGCAAGAATACTTCCCTCTGTAGGCAAAACTGAAGATGCAGTTACCGCATAAACCGAATATGTCGGATAGCTGGTAATAACCGTTGCGGTAGCAATAAAACCTGCCACAACTCTGATTACATTTTTCTTCATAAATCCTCCATTTATATGAAATAAATTAACATCCAATCCACATATATCGCATTGCAAAATATTACGATATTGTTACACACGTGTTAAAATATATCATTGGAAAAAGCTTTTGTCAATCAATAACATTGTTATGCTTCTGCAAGTCAAACGGATAAGCATTATTTTGTTACCGTTCAGTCCCTGACCGATAACATTATTTTCCAAACAGTTCTTTCTTCGTTTCTTCTCTGAGTTCTTCCGTCCATTCTCCAAGATTGGTGTAATGTTCCCTTATCATTTTATACCTGTCAACTGTACCGGCAGCACAAACGATAGAAAAATAAGTACATATAAACGCCAAAGTTCTGGCAACGTCTTGCAGAATCCAATAAGGATTGGCATTTGTCCAATCAGCAACATAATACGGGATATTATTCAAAATGGTAAACAAAGCAAGTGTAACAAATGCCATGCGAACGTATATGATTAACTTGTGATTGGATTTCTTACTGTCTCTTGCTAAAATATAAAGCACGATCAAAGCAAAACCCAGAGCAATCTTTGCGGCACCAAGAGCAACACCAATTGTCGAAAAATCCGAATAATACCTATCAAAGAATCTTAAATCGTATGCAAATATCACACCAAGAAGAACTCCTATAATACTCTTTACGGCATTATCTTTGTAGTTTCGACTGCAATACTCCATGCCGATAAGCATAGCAATGAGTACAATCGCTGCCACAATACCAAAAACATTGACTTCCTCATAAGAACAAAATAAGATACATATACCTAAAAGGAAGCAAATGATTGCGATAAGATTTGAAATCCGAAATGCTTTCTTGCTTACAAATATTTCGTCCAATAAATTCATTTGACAAAGTTCATTTTTTTTCATATCAGGCATAATTTTTCTCCTTCTGACATTAAGCGTTATTTTTGCAACTTTAAAATATTTTTACTCTTTCTCGTGAGAATAAGTAACCCTATCCCAAACAGATAGCTATGTACAAAACCACAAATACTTCGATGAACCTGTAGCATGAAAGCCTTATCATCCTAAATACAACTCCGCGGAATAAATAGCATTTGCGCCATCGGCCACAGCAGTAACAACCTGGCGTAATTGCTTACTTCTTACATCACCCACAGCATAAACCCCCGGTATATTGGTTCTGCAATCTTCACCGGCAAGAATGTATCCCTTAGCATCAAGCAAAAGTTCACCGTCTTTCAACGATTCTTTGTTAACATTACCTCTGATATAGGAAGCATTCGGAACATTTCCGACAGCAACAAATACGCCCGAAACAGGAATACTTGTGATATCTCCATCATCAACATTCCTTATTTCCAATCCTTCAACCATATCCTCTCCGTTAATTGCAGTCACGACACTATTCCATACAACTTCAACATTCGTTAAAGAAAGGAGAGCCGTTTGCAATTGCCTTGCAGCTCTAAATTCGTCCCGCCTATGAATTACATAAACTTTCTTACACGCACGTGCAAGAAAAATCGCATCTTCCACAGCAACATCACCGCCACCGACAACAGCAACCACCTTGCCTTTAAAAAATGCTCCGTCACAGGTTGCACAATAAGACACACCCATTCCAAGCAATTCCTCTTCACCGGGTATTCCAAGCATTCGAGGAGTATTACCCGAAGAAAGCACTACCGTTCGCGAGCAAAATTCACCGGCATCTGTCACTACCTTCTTTATATCATTTGCAAAATCAACATCCAAAACTTCGGCTTCAAGTCTGTTGACAGCAAATTTATCCGCATGTTCCGAAAACTTACTGCCAAGTTCCATTCCGGATATCCCCGGCAACCCCGGATAATTGTCTATCTCATAGGTGTTATTAACCTGTCCGCCCGCAATGAAATTCTTCTCAATCATTAAGACCTTAAGTTCTGCTCTTCTTCCATATATTGCAGCCGTCATTCCACCCGGACCCGCACCAATAATAATCACATCATATGTTTCACTCATCGTCCGGTACTCCCTTCGATTATTTTCTCATTACATAATCATAAGTTCTCTTTATTATATGTATTCTGATATATTATTGTATATTTTCTATACTTTTAAGTCAATATTTTGCGTAGATGCGGTTACTATCCAATCCCTGACAAAAATACCCTCATTACCGGTTTCATCCGACAATGAGGGTAAATATCGTTACCGGCAGGTAACTAAATATCCATTCGGATTCAAGGTGCATGAAATCGTAGACTAATTAAGAAGCGAAACCATTAATCAAATCATGCAAGAACTTTCTGTTAACACTTTCCAAAACATTTCGTTGCTTAATTTTGAAACTGAAAGTCTTCATTCCGGCATATATACAATCTTCACCAAGTTCATAGTCCGCAATAATAGTCACTTTTGCTGTTCCCTTATTTTTGTTATTTGTATAGCGAACAACCTTAAAATCCCGACCTTCCAAAAGCGTACGTGTCTCTTTGTTAATCTTAACCGTCACATACATATTGGCACTGTTTCCGTTTTCTCCATCAAAAACACTAAGGGTAACAGGGTAACCGGTATATTCAATATTACCAAATGTTGCCTTAGCACCGCTTATATCATATTTGACTAACCTATATGTTCCCCTTGCTTCGCCGGTATAATTTCCTTTACCTTCAACAACGACATTAAACTCATCGTAAAGCTTTCTTAAATACTTAGGATCGGTTATTTCAGTATCGCCGACATAATACCTAACAACAAAATCTTTTCCTTCCGTCAGCGTCTTATTCGTGCCCTTTTCATACAGCAACGGCACTGACTTGTAGCCATTCTTCTTATTTGTATAAGCCACATTTGAGAGCATCGTTACTACTGTTTCTTCATCATCCTCAGTACCAAGATAATTACATTCGCTAAACAATTTCGCCGCAACAATCTCATATGTTTTCGTAATTGTACCTGTAAAGTTTCCTTTACCCTTTATAATTACCGTTCCTATACCAAGTTTCTTGTTATTCTTGTATTTTAAAGTGTAATCCTTCCCTTCCACAAGATCCGTATCGCCAAATCCAACCGCAACAAACGGTTTAGCACCCGCTTTACTGAAGAATGCCGTATCGGATACCTCTACTACCATTTGTTTCTTACTATCACTTGCAATGTTATAAGGATTAATTTTAAATGAGAATTTCTTACTTCCGCTAAATCCCAATGTCGGATTTCCTGTCACAACAAAATCAGCTTTCTTTGTTGCATTTGTATACAAAACAGGAGATACAATGCAAGGAATTTCACCATAACCATCCAAGAAAAGTTTAACCTTTCCTTCATTAAACATTTCAACTATATCGTAATCCTCTCCGCAGTAGTCAAATACTCCTTTGCCGACATCCCATTTAAGCTTTGACTTTGCAATCGATTTACCGGTTATTTTATAAGTCAATACCTTAGATCCAAGATACTCACCTATTCCTCTAATTGTTACAGTAGCAGTTCCAACGCAACGATTATTACTGTATTCAAGTCGATAATCTTTGCCTTCTGTAAGTCTCATTTCGTTGAAGGTCACAGACATCCCCTCAGGTTGTACTATTCCATCACCGGAGACTTCACTACCGTAATTTTCCCAGGCTACTTGCTTCGCAAATCCTTCTACTTTAGCCTTTGCCATTTCACCTTTTTCTTCAATAGTAAGGGTAAATTGTTTAGTACCAAAGCAATTACCAATTCCTCTGACTACAACCTTATACTCACCACTTGCCAAAGGTGTAACCGGTTTTCCATCCTCATCGAGATATTCAACAACAAAGTCCTTATTATTCTTCATCATCTTTCCCGACAATATATTTACAATCTTTGGAACCGGCCTGATTGCCTTTCCGGTAAATGGTTCCACAAAATCATCTGTTGTAAAACAAGCCACCTCTTCGTCTAAAATGCTCACAGGTGTTATTTTAAATATTTTAGTATAGGTTTTAGAGTAATTACCCTTACCCTTTATAATAATCTGCGCTTTACCTGCATTCAAATTATTCTTATAGGTCAAAGTATAATCTTTGCCCTTTATAAGTAACTTCGTTCCGTCATATATACGCAACTCATTATCAAATACCCACTTTGCAGCCTTGTAAGGATATTCACTCTTCACTCCGGCGCCCCAAATATCCTTTGCGTTATCAATATCTTCTTTAAGGATATTAATATAATCATCCGAAGTTACATCACCATAATTCTCAACATATTTTGCCGATAATGTTAAATCCTTTAATATAGGTATATCAAAATCAAATTCAACCTTATTATCACTTACCCATCCGGCAAATTTCATATTGTTTACACTAACAGTAGGATTAGGAACCGGTCTTTGAACTTTTGTATTATCATCTACTTCCTTCTTAATGATATTTCCACTTATTCCCCTAATCTTACCTCCATTAAGGTTAAATTCAACTACATGATATCCAGTAATAGTAAAGACATCATAAACTTCAAATGGCTTCTCATAACCCTTTACATATACTGTACAAACAGCCCGATACGTTCCGGGAGTATTCGGAACATCTTTGGTTCTGTTCATCGAAGCCGTTCCAATGCGCTCAAATTCAATTTGATTCTTTGACATTGATTCACGAGTAATATCTTCTAACATATACTCACTGTAATCGGTATATTTGCAAGAAATTAACTCATCTAAATGATATCTTAAATCATTGGCAGAAACTTCATATAATTTGAAACTGCATTTTCCATTAGGATTGTGATATTTACATGTCGGACTCTGACAGTAACCATAGAGAACGCCATCTTTAACCTCCACTACCCACTTATCTTCATGTGCACTTAAATACATTCTATTTGAACTAACATCGAAATTAAGTTCAATATTATTGTAATCTGAGAAAACATTATTATTTATAAGGTTTGAAGATGTAGCCTCCGTAAAGAATACTTTTCCTTTTGGAAGATTGGTGTCATCAAACGGATATATTGAAATTCCGAACTTACCTGTGAAATTAGGAGCAATATAAATCGGCAAAACTTCTTCCGTATCTTCACTTGCTATTAATCCTAAGTTACTCTGTGAAATACCTATCGTATTTCCTGAAACAAAACGTTCTCCCTCATTATCGTATACCCTGGCACTACCTCCAATTGCTACTACACTGCCTGTATCAGCAAACAGACCTGCAGCACCTATCTGTCCATTTGAAACAACAGCCTTATTTCCGGCAATAACCGCATCTCCGGAAATCGTTATATTGCTACCCTTAGCGTACAATCCCGCTGCACCCACATTACCGCCAGGGTTTCTGTTTACAACGGTATTATCTTTGATTGCAGCATTTCCGCTGATTAGAGCATCAGCATTATAACAACAGATTGCACCACCATTAACACCAAAAACGCTGTTATGTTCAAATGAGAATTTATTTACAACATTTAATTTTCCGTAATTAATTACTGCTGATTCCACTCCATGATAACCAATTACATGACCGGCACTTAGTTCCAATATACCATGATTCTCAATTACGGATTTTTCGGAATCCAAACCATTCTCAGAATATCCTGTAAGGAAACCACCCTTAATTGTGTTGTTTCCACTGCAAATACGACTAAGACTTACCGAATTTCCATTTCCATCTATATACTTATATTTTTCCACACCGTAATTTGAGGAAACAGTTGGTCTTGAATCGGTAACTTTAAGCTTCGAACCCTCATTAACCACAATATGTGTTCCAAACTTATATCCGTTAAGATCAATGGTAATATTTTGATATGATCCGATTCCACCAATAGAAACCTCTTTTTCATCCAAATCCGCAAGAAGTTTAATTTCAACAGGGTTGTTCTCATCAATCTTATCACTATAGCTTGTAGCATCATCAATTGCCATCTGTAAAGTTCCGTATTTATTACCATTAAATTCTACTGCATCGACACTCCTGCAAAGATAAAGTTTCTCATCCGTTTTACTATATCCGATTTTATATTTATTATCATCGGAATAAATATGACCATCCCTTATCATAGTTTTGTATGCCGTTTTTGAATCGCTTGTGATATATACAGGAGTCAGAAAATCATCATTCGAAGTCGCAGTAATGCCCACATTTCCTTTAAAGTCTTTATCAAATGAAACATTCTTACCATCAGAAAACTTCACATTACACTTACTTCCGCTAACTCCATTAGCACTTACCATAGCATTTCCGCTTACAGTCAAATTATCGACATTAATACCGGTTCCAAATCCTGATATTTCTGCATTACCGGCAAGTAAAACATTACCGTCACCAAATATACCCTCTTTAGTATTCAAAGGAACACTGCAAAGGATTTTGGAGCATTCAGTCATACTAAGATTAGATTCATCATCAAGACTAACCGCTACCATATCAGTGTTAACAACAAGTTTAGCATTATCTGACATACTTATTGCTGCACCGACATTATCAATCATACATTGATTAGCTGTACAGTTCTTAATTGCAGCACTGCCATCCATATTTATGGTTGCACCGACATTATCAATTATAAGAGGAGCTATACAGTTCTTAACTGCCGCATTACCACCCATATTTGTGATTGCATTATTAGAATCATAAATCACACCTGTATTAGAACTCAATCCTACCAGCATGGAATCTCCCAACATATTAAAGATTCCATGATTGTATATTGAACCACGTTTACCTGAATATTTTACCGCATTTGTAATTGCAGCATTTCCACTTAAATTAAATGTTCCATTATTATTAATTTCAGATTCTCCGGTGGAAAGTCTTACCATACCATGCGCTTCAAACACTTCCGGATTAGTTAAATCGCTGTTATTACTGCTAATGCTTCCATCTGAACCTACATACAATGTTTTAGAATTTGAACTTGTATCGGTAACAGTAAATGTATAACCGTCAGCTACAGATATTGACTCAACATTAAAATCATGTCCATTCAAATCCAAAACGACATTATTACCGGCAATAGCAATGCTTCCGGCTTCACCTCCATTATTTATAATGAGTTTCTTATCCAATGTAACATCTTTAATTAATTTAATCACAGCATTATCTACAAATGGTGTTGTTTTAAGATTAGCAACATTTATATCATTCCAAGTGTTTCCATCATTTGTATATATAAAGTCAGGTGGAATCCTAACTTTAAGATTACATGTAACATCATCATACACAACTTCCAGAGCGGTATCATCGGAATAAATATAACCCCTCTCCAACATGGTTCTATATTCCTTTTTTCCATCACTTGTAATATATACAGGAGTCAGAAAATCATCATTCGAAGTCGCAGTAATGCCCACATTTCCTTTAAAGTCTTTATCAAATGAAACATACTTACCTGTTGAAAGCTTTACATTACACTTACTTCCGCTAACTCCATTAGCGCTTACACGAGCATTTCCGCTTACAGTCAAATTATCGACATTAATACCGGTTCCAAATCCTGATATTTCTGCATTACCGGCAAGTAAAACCTTACCGGCACCTGATATACCCTCTTTAGTATTTTCCTCAGCATTGCAAATAATCTTGGAGTCTCCATCCATACTAAAGTTTGATCCGCTATCAAGGCCAACAGCTACCGTATCAATACTGACAAAAACGCAAGCTCTGTCCGACATAGTAGTGGTTGTATTAGGCTTATTGCAAATCATACTTTTCACGGCTGTACAATTCTTAATTGCAGCTTCGCCACTCATAGTAGTTGTTGCATTACTTTCATTACAAATCACGTAACTGTTAGCGTTATCCTTAACGGTACAATTCTCAATTCTTGCTTTACCCGATATATTGGTTTTACCTTGAGTATTATAAATCAGCGCTCCACCATCAGCGGTACAATTCTCAATTGCAGTTTCTCCGCTCATAGTTATGACTGCGTTCTTGTAATTATATATAAGACTAACGCTAACTGTACAATTATCTATTTTAGCTTTTTCGTTCATGCTTGTGGTTGCATTACTATAATTGTATATAAGGCACTTATCAACTATACAATCCCTAATTGCAGCATTGCCACTCATAGCTACTGTTGCATTTTCGCCATTATAAATCAATTTATCATTGGCTGTACAATTCATAATTTTAGCATTGCCACCAACATTAAAGCTTACCTGAGCTCCGGAATTCTTAATTATATCCCCTGTATTACTGTTTAATCCAACCAACATGGAATCACCTAACATATTGAAGGTTCCTTCATTGCATATTAGCTGACTCATTGCATTGGGAACTTTACTCGTAATTGCAGCATTGCAACTCAAATTAAATATCCCCTCATTATTAATCACAGAACTCGAATCAGTAAGTATCACCATACCATGTGCTTCAAATGCTTTTGGATCATTTAACTCATTTCTATTACTACTGATGCGTCCATCCGAACCTACATACAATGTCTTGGCATTTTTGCTTGTATCTGTAATAGTAAATGTTTGGGATACATTAATTGTTCCTTCGACGTTAAGATTATATCCATTCAAATCCAAAACAACATTATTTGCCGTGATAATAACACTTGTACCAACTACAGTAAGTTCCTCTAATGTAACGTCTTTAATTAATTTAATCACAGCATTATCTTCAAATGGTGTTGTTTTAAGATTAGCAACACTTAT
>JAZLIP010000018.1:0-9653 GCA_045617445.1 Lachnospiraceae bacterium
TTGTATCAGCAAACATTGGTGTTGCAGAAGAACGCTGTATTCCTGTATTCATATACGCACCGTTATCATAGCATACATAAACCATATCATGACCACGTTCCATTGCACCTGACAACGATTGGAAACCGATATCATACGTACCACCGTCACCGCCAAAAGTAATAAATTTGAAATTTTCATTTTCAGGAAGTCGTCCACGTTTTTTCAAAGCTTTGTATGCAGTCTCAACACCGGATAATGTTGCACCGGCATTTTCAAATGCATTGTGAATATATGAATCCTCCCAAGCTGTGTACGGATACATAAAAGAAGATACTTCCAAACAGCCTGTTGCATTACCGATTACCGCACGATCTCCTTCATGAAGTGCCCTAAGCACACCTCTTACAGCAATTGTTGCGCCGCAGCCTGCACACATACGATGACCTGATGCAAGCCTTTCCGGCTTATTCATAACTTCTTTAAGATTGTATTTAGCCATCTTAAACCTCCTATTTACGCAAACCAATGTACTGGTACTGTTCTACTTCTTTTCCGTCCTGCACCAAACATTTAAGTTCATCAAAAATATCATATACATTTCCAACAGTAAAATCACGACCTGCCAAGCCGTAAATATAGCTTACCGCTTCAATATTAATTTTATTTTTAAATAATGCGGCGCACACTTCCATACTAAGCGGACCACCATTGCCGTTATAACTTTCACATCTGTCCATAATTGCTACTGCTTTGCAATTCTTAAGCGCATCTGCAATTTCATCTGCCGGGAAAGGTCTGAATACACGAAGTTTAAGCACACCAACCTTCATTCCCTTGTCACGCAAATCATCACAAGCCTGTTTAGCGGTTCCTGCTGCCGATCCCATAATAAGCATTACATAATCAGCATCTTCCATCCTGTAGCACTCAAAAAGGCCATACTCTCTTCCTGACAATTTCTTGAATTTTGCTGCCACCTCAAGAATAACCTCTTTACTGTTTTCCATTGCGACTTCCTGATTCTTCTTGGCCTCCATAGCATAATTTGACACAGAATAAGGACCTATCGCAATTGGCTTACCCGGATTAAGAAGAAATTCCTCAGGCTCGTAAGTTCCAACAAATTCAGAAACCTCAGCATCTTCAAGCAATTCAATATTTTCAACGGCATGAGATGTAATGAAGCCATCCTGGCAAATCATGATAGGCAAATGAACTCTCTTATCTTCAGCAATCGGATATGCCTGTACAAAATTGTCATACGCTTCTTGATTGTTTTCTGCATATATCTGAATCCATCCTGTATCTCTTGCTCCCATACCATCAGAATGATCACAGTTAATATTAATCGGACCGGATAATGTTCGATTAACTAGTGTAAGCGCACATGGCATACGATTTGATGCTGCAAGAAGCAATTCCTCCCACATAAGAGCAAGACCTGCTGATGATGTGGCCGTCAAGCTTCGCGCACCTGCGGCTTCAGCACCAATAGTTGCACTCATTGATGAATGTTCAGACTCAACAGGAATAAATTCCGTATCCATTTCACCATTCGCAATGTATGTAGAAACCAACTGTGGGATTTCCGTTGAGGGAGTAATAGGAAATGCAGGCATAACATCCGGATTAACCTGCTTAATTGCATAAGCTACCGCTTCATTACCTGACATACGATCTTTCTTTGCCATTTTAAATTCCCTCCCTCATATCTATTGCACCGAAAGGACACGCTTTCACACAAATTCCGCAACCTTTGCAGTGATTATAATCAAAATCTGTTCTCTCACCATTCTTAACCGGAATAGCACCATCCGGACATACAGGTGTACAAAGTAAACACTGTCTGCATTTATCCTGATTAAATATCGGTGTATTGGTTCTCCATTCACCTGTATTAAATTCCTTGCTTGTTCCACCGGCAAACATCATAAGACCTTCAGTTAAATCCTGATGAGGCGTCTGCTCAGTAATCATCTTTACATCTGTTCTCATCTTATATTCCTTTCTCTGCGCTGCAAAAGCTTTAAAAACAACCGTTAATTTTTCTCATCTTCAAGAAGATCTGCTTTAAGTTCTTCGAAGGTCATTGTAAGGGCTTTCATATTCCCTTCAATAACTTCCGGTTTCTTAGCAAATTTATGTTCATATGAAGCTTGCATTTCTCTTATAAACTCATACTGCCCCATAACTTTGCTTACAGCAACAGCAGCAGCGAGCATAGGTGAGTTAGGGAAATTCTTTCCGAGAGTTTCAACCGATATCCTTCTTGCATCAACAGTAAATACTCTTCCTTTATACCCATTCAACATTTCGCGCACTTCATCCTTGTTCTTTGGTGTATTGACTATAATTGCACCATCTTCTTTAAGACCATTTGTAACATCAACAGAAGCAAGCAACGTCTCATCTACAACAACTACCAAGTCCGGCGTGTAGATATTTGAATGTACACGAATTTTTTCTTTACTGATTCTATTATAAGCAGTAATTGGTGCACCCATTCGTTCAGGACCATATTCTGGGAATCCCTGAACATATGCACCTGTCTTAAAAGCAACATCGGCTAACAGCAACGCAGCTGTTTTAGCTCCCTGACCGCCACGGCCATGCCATCTGATTTCAAGTCCCTGACTCATGTTTTTTCCTCATCTTTCTCAACATAAAATAATCTTTATCCAATACTGCCTCCTATCGAATAACAACGTTAATTAATCACATTCAAACAGGAAAACATCTATTGTATTCAAAATTACATAAAAAACCAACGTAGTCCATTATACCAACACCAAAACAAATGTAAAGTAAAAGTATGATTTTTCTTGCATTAAAACCACAATTTTTACCATTTCGACGTATATCATCAAAGAATCCTGCTTCTTACATCGAACTGACTTACTGATTATATCTTAAAAGTTAAAACCACTTACCCTGAGATAAAATCAAATATTGACATCTGATTGGATTCAGGCAAGCCTTCAAGTATGCCAAGTCTTGTCATAGTCTCAACTACCGTATTTGAAACTTTCGTCCTTTCTCTGAAATCATCCTTTGATATAAACGGACCATCCTTACATGCATCAACAATTGATTCCGCAGCCTTGTCACCAAGACCTTCTATTGACCCCAAATGCGGCATTATTTTCCCGTCCAGCACCTGACATTTATGCGCTTTAACCTTAAACAAATCAATTGGCATAAACTCAAATCCACGGGCATACATTTCCTGGACAAGACGCATATCTTTAAGTTCATCCTGTTCCTTTTTTGATAAACTGTCCGCACGTTTCTTGTAATCGGCAAGATAAGTCTCCAATGTCGGTCTACCCATACACATTTTCTCATAAGAAAATCCCGTAGCCCTTATACTGTAAAATGCCGCATAATACGCTAACGGATAATTAACCTTATAATATGCGATTCTCCAAGCCATCATTACATATGCGGCAGCATGAGCCTTTGGAAACATATACTTGATTTTTTCGCATGACCAAATGTACCAATCCGGTACATTATGCTTTATCATATCTTCCTTCCATTCAGCCCATTTATCGCATTTTCCGCCTGCAACCTTACCCTTTCTAACGTTCTCCATTATTTTGAAAGATTCTTCGGAATCAAGCCCCATACTTATCAAATAAGTCATAATATCATCGCGTGTACAAATGCATGTTGAAATGGTTGCTTTTCCCTCTTCTATCAATGTTTGTGCATTTCCAAGCCACACATCCGTACCATGCGACAAACCTGCAATACGTACCAAATCAGAAAATGCCTGTGGTTGTGTGTCAATAAGCATCTGCATGGCAAAATCAGTACCAAACTCAGGAATTCCAAGTGAACCAAGTTTACATCCTCCAATATCCTCAGGTTCTATTTTAAGAGCAGATGTATTTTGAAACAGAGACATTACGTCTTTATCATCAAGCGCCACATCCTGCGGATTGGTATCTGTCAAATCCTGAAGCATTCTAATCATTGTTGGATCATCGTGTCCCAGAATATCAAGCTTAAGCAGATTATGATCAATTGAATGGTAATCAAAATGTGTTGTAACAATATCGGTATTCATATCATTTGCCGGATGCTGAATTGGAGTAAATGAATAGATTTCATCGCCAACCGGCAATACAATAATACCACCGGGATGTTGTCCTGTTGTTCTATGTACGCCTGTACATCCCATAGTAATTCTGTTTATTTCGCACGAACGTTTCTTAAAGCCCCGCTCCTCATAATAATTCTTAACATATCCATACGCTGTTTTATCGGCAAGCGTTCCTATAGTTCCCGCACGGAAGGTTTGTCCATCCCCAAAAATCACTTCGGTATATTTGTGAGCCTTGGATTGATATTCACCGGAAAAATTAAGGTCAATATCCGGTTCCTTATCTCCTTTAAAGCCCAGAAAAGTTTCAAAAGGTATATCAAATCCTTCTTTGTTAAGAACATGATTACATTTTGGACACAATTTATCGGGCATATCACAGCCGGCACGTCCCGTATATGCTCTTACCTCTTCAGAATCAAAGTCAACATAGTAGCAATTCGGACAAAGATAATGCGGCGACAGTGGATTTACTTCTGTAATTCCCGCCATTGTAGCCACAAAAGACGATCCAACCGACCCTCTTGAGCCTACCAAGTATCCATCTTCTACTGATTTCCAAACTAATTTCTGTGCAATTATATACATTACGGCAAAACCGTTTCCAATAATTGAATTCAACTCACGTTCCAATCTTTCGGAAACCTGTGGTGGTAAGTTCTCGCCATACATTTCATGTGCTTTGTTGTAGCAGATGTCTCTTAGTATTTGCGCATCATTTTCAATTACCGGAGGACACTTATCAGGGCGAACCGGTTCAATATAATCCACCATATCTGCTATAAGATTTGTATTCTTAACAACTACTTCATACGCCTTATCATATCCAAGATACTCAAACTCTTTCATCATTTCTTCGGTAGTTCTTAAATAAAGCGGTGCCTGATCATCTGCATCTTTAAATCCTTTTCCTGCCATAATAATTCGTCTGTAAACTTCATCCTCGGGATCCAGAAAATGGACATCACAAGTCGCAACAACAGGTTTATTAAGCTTCTCACCAATTGAAATTATTCTCTTATTTATGGCAATCAAATCTTCTTTGGAATTTATATCTTCATATCGTTCTTCACGAATCATAAATTCATTATTACCAAGAGGCTGAATTTCAAGATAATCATAAAACGCAGCTATATTGGCAATTTCTGTTTCGGTTCTGTGATCAAGAATTGCTCTGTACAGTTCTCCTGCTTCACATGCCGATCCTATAATCAGACCTTCACGATATTTTTCAAGCAGGCTTTTGGGAATTCTCTGGTTTCTATGGAAGTACTTTAAATGGGACATTGAAACCAACTTGTACAAATTAATCCTTCCAACCTCGTTTTTAGCAATAATAATCACATGATAAGAAGGTGCCTTCAGAATCGGTTCAACAGATTCCCTCCCCAGCTTTTCCAGTTCATCCAACGTAAACACATTTATATCACTCAGTTTGTGAATAAGCTTTATAAAAATGTGAGCCGTACATTCCGCATCATCAACAGCACGATGATGATTATCAAGACGAATCTTTAATGCCTTGGCAACATTATCCAATGTAAATTTCGCAAGCTCCGTCAGCAGAACTCTTGACATCCCAACAGTATCAACATAAGTAAAATCTGTTTCTATACATAAATCAGCCGCCTTTTGTTTTATAAATCCCACATCAAAGCGTGCATTATGAGCGACAATAACGCACGAATCACAAAATTCCAAAAACTTCGGCAAAACCTCAGAAATAAACGGCGCATCTTCCACCATTTCATCTGTGATTGATGTCAATTGGGTAATCCGAAAAGGAATCGGTTCTTTAGGATTTACAAAAGTAGAAAATCTATCAATTATTTCTCCGTTTTCAACCTTAACAGCGCCTATCTCAATAATACTGTTCTTTTCAACACTAAATCCCGTAGTTTCAATATCAAAAACCACATAACGTCCATTCAGATTCTGATTCTTACTATTTACAACTATCCCCATCGAATCATCAACCAGATATCCCTCAACGCCATACAATATTTTAAAATCCGGATATTTACTTCGTATTTTAGGCAAAGCATGAAATGCTTCCGTAAACCCCTGAACAAGTCCATGATCCGTAATTGCCAATGCCTTATGTCCCCACATTGCTGCTCTTTTCATAAGATCGGCGACATCACTTACTCCATCCATATCACTCATCTTTGTATGGCAATGCAGTTCAACTCGTTTTTCAATTTCATTATCCATACGAACAGATGTAAAATCTTTGGCTTTCTTAATTCCCTGCACATAACTCAAAGACAATTCACCGTCAAACTTATCTATATCCGCTACTGCCTTAACAAAAACAAAGCAACCCTCCTGCAGATAATCAAACAATCTTTCTTCCTGTTCAAGTCTGTAAAACATCTTCACAGTAATAGTGTCCGTATAATCGGTCACATCAAAGATGACGAGCAGCTTTCCATTGCGCGTCTCACGCTTTTCCAATCTTATTACTTTTCCGCGAACAGTAACACCGCCTGTCATACCTTCAATTTCCGCAATAGAAATAGGTTCATCTTCAAAATCTCTTCCAAAAACAACCTCCGGATTATCGGAAGACATAAATGTTCTTCTGCCACGTTTTTCAAAATACTTATTATCCTGTTTACCATTTTCGCCCACGGAACTCGTTTTGCTGTTCTTCAAAGCTTTAGAATCCGAACTTTTTTCCGTATGCAACTTTGCAGGATATACATCTTCGCTATTAGTTACGGATGAATTTCCTGCCATACTCTCATAATATGCATTCTCATCACTGCCTGTTTCTACATTCGGATTTACAGCATCTGCCGATTCACCATTATCAGGATTCGTGCTCTCACACTTATTCGTAATCCTAACAACCTCTTCAAGAAGCTTTCGCTCCGAATTTTTCTTGGCTCTGTTTTCCTTAGGTTCCTTATATTCAACAAGAATTTCAGCACCGATTCCGCATCTTTCATTAAGGATTTTATCCAAAACACGAAGCAGTTCATTCTCACGTTCTCTTGCCATAAGCGTATCTTCAAAAACAAGCTTAAGGCAATTCTCCTCGGGGAATTCGAAATCGGCATGATACAATGTCAAATAATCAAAATGATTATAATGCCTGAATTCTTCCAAAATACTTTCTTTATAAGTTTCCAGCAAATTCTTTGCATTATACCCCGAAGACAATTTAAAATTTTCCAGAATTGTAACTTGAATATCATCATTTGGAAACAACTGTCTGCTTACTTCACGCTCAATTGCATAAACATCCGTTTTCTCAATTATATGATTAGAGCTAATCAATATTTTTAAATGATCCTTAGTTCGATTCGACACAACCCTTAAAACATCAACATCCTCATATACACCGGATAAGTCATTATTAAGTTTTAAAGTAGGAAATACTTCACAGAATTTTTTCATTACGATTCCTTCCAATGATCCAATTCAAATTTGAGAGTTGAAAGCAATTCATTTTCCGGAATTTTCTTAATCACTTCGCCTTTCTTAATGAGCAATCCTTCACCTATACCGCCGGCAATACCTATATCGGCTTCTTTTGCTTCTCCCGGACCGTTCACAACGCATCCCATACATGCCACCTTAATATCCAGATCATAACCTGCTACAAGTTTTTCAACTTGAGATGCAAGTGCAATTAAATCTATATTTGTTCTCCCGCAAGTAGGACATGATACAACTTCGATTCCACCTTTACGCAAATTCAATGTACGCAAAATCTGTTTGGCAGATACAATTTCCTCCACCGGATCCCCGGTCAACGAAACACGTATAGTATCCCCGATACCTTCATTAAGAATAATACCAAGCCCGATAGCTGATTTTATATTGCCCGCTTTAACGGTACCTGCTTCCGTAATACCCACATGTAAAGGATATTTGCAGTCCGGAGCAAGCAACTCATGAGCTCTTACACACATCAACACATCTGAGGACTTTATACTGACAACAATATTGTCATATCCAAACTCTTCAATCATATGTACTTTATCACGTGCACTTTCAACAAGTCCTTCAGCAGTGACACCATGATACTTTGCAACAAGTTCCTTTTCAAGCGATCCGGAATTCACTCCGACACGAATCGGAACATTACGTTCTTTGGCAGCGGTAACAACTTCACGCAAATTGTCACAACCGCCAATATTACCCGGGTTTATTCTGATTTTATCAGCGCCATTTTCGATTGCCAATATTGCAAGCTTATAATCAAAATGAATATCCGCCACAAGTGGAATTGTAATTTCCTTCCTGATTTCTGAAAATGCTTTCGCGGCTTCAACAGTCGGGACAGTAGAACGCACTATCTCACAACCGGCCGCTTCCAGCCTGTGAATTTGTTCAACAGTTGCCCTTACATCTTCAGTCTTTGTATTTGTCATCGATTGTATTTTAATTGGATTTCCACCACCAATAACAACACTACCGATTCTAATTTCTTTTGTCATATCTCTATATTTCATGGAAAACCTCCTTTGAAACGCTTTCCATTTATAGTAGCAAGCTTTTTTATTCAATACAAGACCTTGTGTTTTTATTGATACATTTATTTTGAGGCATCCTTTGTTTTACAATATAAAAATAAGCAACAAATATCCCACCGGCTACAACCACTACCGAAAGTATTATCAAGCATACGCGAAGACCTTTATTAGCCCCTTTCTTTTCTGCTTGCCTAAGTGTCTTAACCGAAGCGGTTCCTTTTTCAACAAGTGTTGCATTCGCACATTTTGCACTAATGTTTTCCTCAAGGATATTTTCAGCATTATCTACTGCACGTATGGCAATTTCGTAATCACCATACTCGGGAATATCAATTTCAACCTTTTCCTGCTTATCCTCTGTAACGTACTCTTTATCATCGACTTTTACCGACTCAAAATAGTCCCCTTCATCATAAAGGCTAAGTACAATCGAATCATCTTTATTTACATTTCCATCCTTGTCCATTCCTTCGATTATAACCTTCGGTATAGTACTGTCCACGATGAATTCCACAGTTTTCTCAGCTTCATTTCCCGCACCATCTACCGCCGAAACCTTCAATATATATTTTCCATCACGGTCTATAATTTCATCCTTGTCAAAATTCATACTGTTAAGATAGGTTTCATAAGATACCTCAGTCTCATCTTCGATGTAATCATCAAAATTGCCCGGCAATTTAAAGCTCTTCAAATATTTCTGATTAATTTCATCAAGATAATCTATACTAGGTGATGTCATATCCAATGTAAAATTCAAGCCACGTGACGATACATTGCCTGCCGCATCTGCCACGGAAAGATTCAGTGAATATTCCCCTTCTTCCATAACGGTAAGTGAAAATTCGGATTTTTCGCTATCCATTACCCAGTCCGGACGTGAATACAATTCCATCGTATCGTTATCGCTCTTTTTACGTAATTCACATACTATAGACGAAGTTTCAAAATTCTTTTCATTAATTCTAAATCCAACTGTGGGCGGATCGTTCGTAACCAAATATTCACCCAAATCCATTCCTTTTAAAACGTTAATCTCGGGTGCGGTTTTATCAACAGTAAAAGAAATTTCATTA
>JAZLIP010000019.1:0-5742 GCA_045617445.1 Lachnospiraceae bacterium
AAGCTTGTCTTCCTAAGACCGCTTGGCCTCCGACTTTGGTTGAGAAATTCAATCATTACGAGGAGTATATTAAAGAGATTCAGGATAAGAAGGATGCTGTATATGGTAGGTTGCTTGTGAATTTTAAGAAAATTTCAAAGATTCGAAAAGATACAGCAACTGTGCTTGAAAAAAAATTAAAGGAAGCATTGGTGGATTTGAATTTCCCGGATGTCAGATTTGAAATTGCAGTTAATTCTGATATAAAGAATTTAAATTCATCGGGGGTTGATGAAGTTGAATTTCTGATAAGCACAAATCCCGGAGAAACAATTAAGCCATTATCGGCAGTCGCTTCCGGTGGAGAACTTTCGAGAATAATGCTGGCACTTAAATCAGTGATAGCAGATAAGGATAATGTGTCGACTTTGATTTTTGATGAAATTGATACAGGAATCAGTGGTAGAACGGCTCAGAAAGTATCGGTTAAACTTAAGGAATTGGCACTTAAAAGACAGGTTATTTGTATTACACATTTACCGCAAATTGCAGCTATGGCCGATACACATTATGAAATTCTTAAGGAGGTTGTTTCGGATAAGACAAGAACTATTGTTAACAGACTCGATGATGAAAGTTCAGTTAAGGAATTAGCAAGAATGCTCGGCGGTGTTGAAATTACGGACAGCGTTATAAATAATGCAAAAGAAATGAAACAACTTGCAAAGACGGTCAAATGATGATATCCTAATTGAGTTGCAGAGTAGATGGTTTGAATAGATTTGGGGTCGATTATTTTATGAAGAAAGCTTTGATGCTGCTGATTATTCCGATAATTGTTCTGATTGTTGGAGTAGGTGCTTATGTTTACGTGAGTGCGTCACCGAGCGGTTCGCTGAAATTATCCGATTATTTTACAATTTCATATACAGGTTTTAATTCTATGGCTACACTTGATATATCCAGAAATAACGATTTTTTGTTTGATGATGTTGATTCTATTCGTATTGCTCAAAAGGATGCTTTGTTTAGAAACAAGGATATACAGGATGATGAGTATATGAATTTTGCTGCCGGTGTTGAGATTAATGCAGATAAGAGGGAAAATTTGTCAAACGGGGACGTGATTAATTGTGAGTTCCTTTATGATAAGGCGCTTGCACGTAAGCTTGGTATTTCTGTTAAATGTGAACCGTTTACAGTTGAAGTTTCAAATCTTAAGGATGCCGTTGTGTTAACTTCCGATGATTTGTTTAAGGACTTAGCTGTTACTTTTAGCGGTACTTCTCCAAATGTAACAATGCAAATAGAGAATAAGAGTGAAAATGAATTTATAAAAGGACTTGTTTTTAATCCTGTAGAGTTTAAAGAGAATTATTCGGTAGGCGATGAAGTTCTTATCAGATGTTATTTTGATAGTACGCAGGAACTTAGCGATACGTATTATATCAGTGAACCATCGGAATCGTGTTTACGCAAGTATACTGTAGAGGGTGTTGACTGCTATGTATCTGATTTGGATCAAATTCCCTCATCGATTATTACAGAAGCAATCGAGAAGAGTAAGACAGCTTTTGTTGATGCTAATGAATACGGTGTGCGCATTTTCTGCGATGCACATCTTGTACCTGTGTATATTAATAAAAAGGCAACATTCAGATATCTTGAACCACGCTTAATTTCTGCTTACTTTAAAACAGCACATGAGGATATTGCGGGTGTGAACGGAAATCATTACAATGATTTGGATTTAATTTATTCAGTTGGCATTACTCAGGCAGATGGTGTTACGTGTGAGTGTGAGGCAGTTGTTCGATTCAGTGAATTCGTTTTGCAGGCAGATGGAAATATTTTATATGATTTTTCAAATCCAAAGATTATGTCAGCGTCTTATTTTAACTCGGCAATAGTTAAAAATGTTGTTACTAATTATGAAGATACATATAATATTGAGAAACTTGATTTGAGTAAATATTAGAAACCCGATATGGGTTTCTATTATTTTATCTCAGTGTGAGAAACTCCCCACTTCTATAAGTTGGGGATTGAGCGAGTCTTGAACGGTGAGAATGAGCACATCGATTATTAATGATGCGTTACGTACAAATGCATACTCGATTAGACAGGTGAAATGAAACAGAATATGAAACAAAATGATAGAGAAATGTCGTTGGCAAATTTAATTAAGCTTGTATCAATAATCGCCATACCCGTGGCTTTACAAAATCTGCTGTCCTCAACCGGCAGTATGTTAGATACTATGATGATTGGTTCGCTAGGTGAGACTTCCGTTGCTGCTGTTGGACTGTGCGCGCAGTTTTCGGTACTTATGTTTTCAAGCTACTGGGGATTCGCAGGTGGTGGTGTACTATTTATATCTCAGCATTACGGAAACAAGGATCATGACGGAATCAAAAGAGCTTATGGTATGATGATAAGCTGTATGATGATTATGGCATTCATATTTGCTTGCCTGGCACTTTTGACTCCTGAATTTGTGATGTCAATATATACTGATAAGGCTGATATAAGAGAAGTCGGAGTGCGGTACTTTAGGATAATTGGATTCGCTTATCCGTTGGAAGTACTTTCAATCGGAATGAGTGTCTTGCTGAGGTGTATAGAACATGTTAAGATTCCTTTGTATGCGTCTATTGTTTCGGTTTGCGTAAATGTTTTTCTGAATTGGGTTTTGATATATGGTAATCTTGGAATGCCGATGCTTGGGGTAAGCGGTGCTGCGATTGCGACTTTGATTGCTGCATTTGTGAATGTTGTTTTTCTGTATGTAATGGCCAAAGTTAAAGGCTGTGAATATTTGTTTGACATCCGTGGACATTTCAAATGGAGCAGAGAAAGTTTACCGTTATTTGTAAAGAAATGTTTTCCAATTATTTGTAATGAACTTGCGATGGGAATAAGTGGTTTTATTGTGAATATAGTATTGGGACATCAGGTAAGCGAGGGTATAGCGGCACTTGCTGTCTTTAGGACAATTGAAGGTCTTATTATTGGATTTTTTTCCGGTTTTTCAAATGCATCGTCTGTGCTCGTCGGAACTTGTGTAGGTGCAGGGAAACATTTTGAAGCATTATCACGAGCAAAAAGAATTGTTTACATGTGTCAGTTTTCGATATTTGTATTAATTGTGATTGTGATTGCAATTCATGAACCATTGTTGCGGATGATGAGTCTGAGTGGCGAATCGCTTCGAATCGGAACCGGTCTGCTGATTATATATGGTGTTGCATGCGTTATCAGAATGGGTAATTGGACGATGAATGATACGTATCGAGCCTCCGGCGATACAATTACCGGAACGGTGCTTGAAATCGTATTTATGTATGTACTTGTTATTCCTACTGTGTTAATTGCCGCATATAAATTCAAGGCTTCATTTCTTACGATTTTTGCTCTGTGCTATATAGATGAGCCAATTAGATATGTGATTATGCAGATTCATATGTATTCCGGTAAGTGGATTAGACCGGTTACAAAAGAAGGAAAGGAAAGTCTTGAGAAATTTAGATTAAGTAGAAGGAAAGTCAAGAAGAAAGTTTGAGAGGAAACAGAAATGACAGAGATGATAGATGTTTATGATGTAAACAGGAATAAGACAGGTGAGATTTTGCCACGTAAAACTAAACTTGAAAAAGGAAAATACATGTTGTATGTAATCGCACTTCTTAAGAATTGTGAGGGAAAAATTCTGGTCACACGAAGAACGATGGATAAGAAATGGGCAGCAGGTGCATGGGAGATTCCGGGTGGTGCCGCATGCGCGGGTGAAACTTCCGAAATTGCAGTTACACGTGAAGTTCTGGAAGAAACCGGTGTTGATATAAGTAAAGGTAAAAAGGAAGTTGTTTATTCATATCGAAATGATGATGAAAATGGTGACAATTATTTTACCGATATTTATTTGTGTGAAGTTGATTTTACAATTGATGATGTTACGATTCAAGAAAGCGAAGTGATGGATGTTAGGTTAGTTACTGCGGATGAAATTGATGCTTTAAAGGAAACAAATGGTTTCTTACATTACGAAAGAATAAAAAAGTTACCGGTTAGTCTCTGACTGTTAACAAGCAAAATAATAGTAACTAAAAAAGGTTATCTCTCTTGTCATTTATGTGGTAATTTATGACAAAATTGTGTATAATATACAGGTAATATGTGCAACTTTGAAGGTAGATTATGGCGTGAAATTTTATTTACGTAGGTTCGGAGGCAAATGTTGAAGAAAATATTATTTGTAGCATCAGAAAGTGTTCCGTTCGTTAAGACCGGAGGATTAGCAGACGTTGTAGGCTCATTGCCAAAATGTTTTGATAAGAAATATTTTGAATGTAGAGTTGTTATTCCGAAATATATGTGTATTTCTTCTGAATACCGTGACAAACTTGAGTATGTTGGACATTTCTATATGGATTTTGATAGCAAAACCCAGTACGTAGGTATTATGAAGACGGAATATGAGGGGATTACATTCTATTTTGTGGACAATGAATATTATTTCTCGGGTCCAAAGCCTTATGGTGATTTACTTTGGGATATAGAAAAATTCTGTTTCTTTTGTAAGGCTGCGTTATCAATCTTGCCGGTAGTGGGATATAAACCGGACATCGTACATTGCCATGACTGGCAGACCGGTTTGATTCCTGTATATCTTAAAGAAAGATTTCATGAGGGCGAATTTTATCGTGATATGAAATCGGTTATGACTATTCACAATCTTAAATTCCAAGGAACGTGGGACGTTAAAACAATTAAGGCTTACTCGGGCTTGCCGGATTACTATTTTACGGCTGATAAACTTGAGGCATATAAAGATGGAAATATGCTTAAAGGTGGATTGGTATTTGCGGATGCAATCACGACTGTTTCAAATACATATGCTGAGGAAATTAAAATGCCGTTTTATGGCGAGGGTTTGGATGGATTGCTTCGTTCGCGTTCCGGAGATTTGCGAGGAATTGTTAACGGAATTGATTATGAAGATTATAATCCCAGTACAGATAAATTTATTTTAAATCCTTACGATGCCAGAGATTTCCGCAAGGAAAAGATTAAAAATAAGAGAGCACTGCAGGAAGAACTTGGTCTTGATAAGGATGACAAGAAATTTATGATAGGTATTGTAAGTCGCTTGACCGATCAGAAAGGCTTTGATTTAATTGCATATATCCTGGATGAACTGTGCCAAATGGACTTGCAGGTTGTAGTACTTGGTACAGGTGAAGACAGATACGAGAATATGTTCAGACACTTTGATTGGAAATACGGAAATAAGGTTTCGGCGAATATATATTATTCAGAAGCTATGTCACATAAGATATATGCTTCTTCGGATGCTTTTTTGATGCCATCCTTGTTTGAACCGTGTGGACTTTCGCAGCTTATGGCACTTCGTTATGGTACAATTCCGATTGTTCGTGAAACCGGAGGCCTTAAGGATACTGTTGAACCGTATAATCAGTACGAATCCACAGGAACCGGTTTCAGTTTCACAAATTATAATGCTCATGAAATGCTTAATACGATTCGGTACGCGTATGATGTTTACACAAATCGTAGACGTGAGTGGAATAAAATGGTTGACCGGGCAATGGCTGTTGATTTCTCTTGGAGTGTTAGTGCACTTAAGTACCAGGAGATGTACGACTGGTTGATAGGGTAGGCACTGTATTTTGAGATTTGTGGGAAAAAGAGAGGATAGTAATGTCAAAATCAGAAGCTTTACATGAATTGTATAATGTTTGC
>JAZLIP010000020.1:0-13969 GCA_045617445.1 Lachnospiraceae bacterium
AATGATTTAGCATTTTATCTAGTGAAATAAAAAATATTTATATAAAGGAGTATTAAGAAGATGAATCTTTCACCACTTCAGAAAGCAAGATACGAGTATACTCCTAAGTTACCGGGTATGCTTAGAAACGGAATTTCAGAAATTTGTGTTAAGGAAGGAGCTGCTACTCAGAGTGTTGCAGATCAGGATAAAATTTCCGCACTTTTCCCTAATACATATGGTAAGCCGGAAATTACTTTTGAGAAAGGAAAGAATACTTCGGCTTCCAAAAAGCAGGTTGTAGGTGTTATCCTTTCGGGTGGCCAGGCTCCCGGTGGACATAATGTTATAAGCGGTCTTTATGATGCACTTAAGGCTACAAACAAAGATAATGTTTTGTTAGGCTTCAAGGGTGGTCCTGACGGACTTCTTAAGAATGATTATGTTGAATTTGATGATGAATTCATTGATGCATATAGAAATACAGGTGGTTTCGATATTATAGGTTCAGGAAGAACCAAACTTGAAACAAAAGAGCAGTTTGCTACGGTTGCTGAGTTCGCTAAACAGAATGGTCTTACAGCTATTGTTATTATAGGCGGAGATGATTCAAATACAAATGCGGCTACACTTGCAGAATACATGGCTGCTGCTAAAACGGGAATTCAGGTTATCGGATGTCCTAAGACAATTGATGGTGACTTGAAGAATGAAGATATCGAAGCTTCTTTTGGTTTTGATACAGCTACAAAAACATATTCCGAATTGATTGGTAATATCGAGCGTGATGCCAATTCGGCTAAGAAGTATTGGCATTTTATCAAGGTTATGGGACGTAGTGCTTCTCATGTCGCTCTTGAATGTGCACTTGAGACCCAACCTAACATTTGTCTTATCGGCGAGGAAGTTGCCGCTAAGAAGATGACTCTTGCACAGATTACAAATTATATCGCTGATTCGGTTGAGAAGAGAGCTGCAAACGGAAACAATTTCGGTGTCGCAATTATTCCTGAAGGTATTGTTGAATTTGTTCCTGAATTTTCTAAACTTATTGCTGAAATTAATGAACTTCTTGCCGGCAAGAAGACAGAGGAATTCAATGCACTTCCGGATTGGGCTGCTAAGTATGATTTTATTAAGGCAGGACTTAGTCAGGAATCATTTGCTGTATTTGATATTCTTCCACAGGGAATTCAGCAGCAGCTTTTCCTTGAGAGAGATCCGCACGGAAATGTTCAGGTTTCTCTTATTGAATCAGAAAAGCTTTTCTCTGAAATGGTTAAGAATGAACTTGCTAAGAGAAAAGAAGCAGGAACATACAAAGGTAAATTCGGAGCGCAGCATCATTTCTTTGGTTACGAAGGAAGATGTGCTTTCCCTTCAAACTTTGATGCTGATTACTGCTATTCACTTGGTTATAACGCTTTCATGCTCATTCAGTATGGTTATACGGGATACCTTTCAAAGGTTTCAAATATTTCTAAACCGGCTGAAGAGTGGGTTGCAGGTGGTATGCCTATAACCAAGATGATGAATATGGAAAGAAGAAATGGTGAAGATAAGCCTGTTATTAGAAAAGCTCTTGTAGAACTAGATGGTAAGACATTTAAATATTTCGAATCAAAGAGAGAAGAATGGGCAGTTGAGACTGCGTTTACCTTCCCGGGAGCAATTCAGTATTACGGGCCTACAGAAGTTTGTGATCTTACAACAAGAACACTTGCGCTTGAAAAAGGTACATTTTAATTAATATGAATTTTGGTTTTGTATTTTTCCTGAATAGTTTTTGGCTGGGGGTCGGTCTTGCAATGGATGCATTTTCTGTTTCTCTTACATGCGGTTTGAATGAATCAAACATGAGTAAGAGAAGAATATGTGCAATTGCCGGAACTTTTGGCGGATTTCAAGCTGCTATGCCTTTGCTTGGTTGGATTTGTGTCCACACTATAATTCGAATTTTTATGGGCGTTGAACGTTTCATTCCTTTTATTGCTCTTGTTTTGCTAATGTATATTGGAATTAAGATGCTGATAGATGGGATTAAGAATGAAGATGTAGCTGTTGAAAAGTCGGGAATTACAAATAAGGAATTAATTGTTTTAGGAATCGCAACGTCTATTGATGCTCTGTCAGTAGGGTTTACAATTGCGGAATATGATTTGTCGACTGCGTTGGTTGAGGTTATGGTTATTGCAATTGTGACGTTTGTTATTTGTATTGTTGGAATACAATTGGGTAAGAAATTTGGAAACAAATTTTCAAACAAAGCAACTATCTTTGGCGGAGTGATATTGATTGCGATTGGTCTTGAGATATTTATATCGAGTTTATTATAATTAGGCATTTGATAATGGGCATCCTTTTGGATGCCCGTTGCTTTGTTTACAAATGTGCGCTGTGCTGTATTAACGGGTGAACGGAGGCGAAGTATGGAGAAAAATAAAACAAAATTTGAAATTGATATGTGTAACGGAATGCTTTTACCAAAAATTCTGTTATTTTCATTGCCGCTTATCGCATCCGGTATTTTACAGCTTCTGTTTAATTCAGCAGATATGATTGTTGCCGGTCGCTACGCCGGTCCCGAAGCGTTGGTATCCATTGGTGCAACAAGTTCATTGATAAACTTGCTTATAAATTTGTTCCTTGGATTATCTGTTGGGGCTAATGTTTCGATTGCACATTTTTATGGGGCGAAACGTGAGAAGGAATTGTCGGATGCTTTACATACAGCAATTTTTCTTGGGATTATCGGTGGAGTTATTCTTCTTGTAATCGGAGTGGTGCTTGCAAGACCGTTACTTACTTTAATGGGAACACCAAGTGATGTACTTGATGGCGCTACGGCATATATGCGTATTTATTTTATCGGAATTCCCTTTTCCTTATTGTACAATTTCAGTGCCGCAATATTAAGAGCCGTGGGTGATACGAGAAGACCGTTAATTTTTCTTACTATATCAGGTGTGATAAATATTATTCTTAATCTTTTCTTCGTAATATTGTTTGGAATGGGGGTAAGAGGCGTAGCTCTGGCAACAATCATTTCGCAGGGCATATCAGCAATATGCATTATTGTTTGTATGATGCGAAGTGAGAGTGTGATTAAGTTTGAAATAAGTAAATTGCGTATTGACAGGGTGCAAGCTGTAAGGATACTACGTGTAGGACTTCCTGCGGGTTTGCAGGGCTCAATATTTGCTGTATCGAATGTTTTGATTCAATCGTCGGTTAATTCATTTGGTTCAATTGCTGTGGCGGGAAATACAGCAACAGCCAATGTTGAAGGTTTTATTTACAATTCAATGAATGCTTTTTACCAGACAACTCTTAGCTTTGTTTCTCAAAATGTCGGGGCATCGAAACTTGACCGGGTAAAGAAATCATGGTTGATATGTGAAGCATGTGTTTTTGTCGTGGGCGCAGCAATGGGTATTGGCTGTTTGTGTTTTGGCAGGGACATCCTTGCAATATATTCATCAGATAGTGCTGTGATTGAGTTTGGAATGAGTCGAATGAGGGTTATATTTGTTTCATATTATCTGTGCGGAATGATGGATGTTTGCGTAGGACTTATACGCGGAATGGGATATTCTGTTATGCCTATGGTTGTATCGCTTATAGGCGCATGTGTTTTCAGGGTAATTTGGATATTTACCGTTTTTGCACATTTCCATTCACTTAAAGTTCTGTATATTTCGTACCCTATATCGTGGTTCTTAACGATGGTTGCACATATGATTTGCTACTATGTTGTGCGAAGAAAGGATACTGCCATACGGAAGAAAGATGGCTTAACAGAACTTAGTGCTTCTTGAGCTTGAGTACAAAACTGTGACAAAGAGAATATATTTTCTTGTATACCAGTGAACAGATAAGAGAACCAATAAAATTGATTGGAACAAGGATGAAAAACAACCAAGCGTAATCATTCATGGATGAGTACGCTTTTTTTGCGTAATCAAAAATTATTATGTCAAAAATAGCTGAAAATAAGTATATCTCAAGTGAAACACCTGATATTTTTGCGAGTACATTTTTTATAAAAGCAGATTTGATATCGCAATTGTAGAAGAGAAGAAAAATGCAGACTGCACTAATAACTACTGTTATACAATTGTAACCACAGTCGGTGGCACCCAAAATATTCCAGTTGAAGGTTCCGCCTGCAGCGTATTTGTAGGAAATCAATGTTTCAATACCAACCATGAGTGTGAGTAAAGCAAAAAGAACAGATTTCTTGAAATTTGGTTTATATTCTCTTATATAGCAACCGAGAAAATAGTAAAGTAACGGATAAATCATTTGCCAGTAGTTTGGCGTTAATATCTCCAAAAACGAACCGATTAAGGCAAGCGGATATACATTTGAAAGAGCAAGAAGACCGGTTAACGGGAATAATGAAGATATAAGTGCAAGAGAGAATAACAACACATGTTTTTCTTTTTTTGAATCTATGGCATGCCACATTTTGTTTAGAAATGGAGTGATTGCCATTAATGAGAAATAGAATCCGACATACCATGCAATAGTGTAATTGCCCATTGCCTGAATGGCTTCCTTGATACCATAGACTTTACCATAGTAATGATTGCCGACAAAAACTTTGATGATTGATATGACGATATATGCGACAAAAACGGGAACAATGCTTAGGTAGTGTGCTTTACTTGGCGTTTTGTTGCATTTTAAATAGCCGGTAAGCAACATATACAGGGGAACACAACACAAAAACAACCATCTTGCAGCGGTCATCAAAATCATTACTTTGGAATTCATCGCCATATTATAGTAACCGCAGTTAAAATAGAAGTGTACACAAACTACAAATAAAGCGGCAATAACTCTTACAATATCAGGACCCACAATTCTTTTGCTTTCGTTTGCCATAATTCCTCCCCGAAACATTCTTAAGTTATGGTAATTAAATGTAAAATAAAAAGAGCTCTGAAGCCACAGAACTCTTTAATCGGAGTGACTGGATTCGAACCAGCGGCCTCCACCTCCCTAAGATGGCGCTCTAACCAAACTGAGCCACACCCCGTTTAACAACAAACAATATTCTATAAGATGGAAAACTAATTGTCAAGGGATTTCTCCAATAATTCCTCATAGTTACTGATTGGCATAGGCTTGGCGTAGAGATACCCTTGTATAACATCACAACCGAGAGAATTAAGGAAGTTTGCCTGTTCAATTGTTTCTACACCTTCTGCAATAGTCATCAAATCCAGATCGTGTGCCATGTTTATAATATGCTCAATTATACTGTGACCTTTTCCGGCAGAATCACTGCCTCTTAAAAATCCCATATCGAGCTTCAAAATATCAAGCGGAACATCTTTGAGTGTATTGAGTGATGAGTAACCGCTTCCGAAATCATCCATTGCAATAAGAAATCCCATGTCTCTGATTTTTCCGACACGTTTAATGAGTTCGTCCTGATTATCCATATAAGCACTTTCAGTGATTTCAAAATGAAGGAGCGAAGGGTCAATTTGATATTTATCCTGCAAAGTCTTGATTTTATGAATGATTTCGTCATCAACCAAAGAAACTCTGGAGATATTCACGGAAATAGGTACGGGATTGCTGTCGGAATCCATCCAGTTTCGTACAAGCTTGAAACCATTCTCCCATACATGGTAATCCATTTCTTTAATGAAACCGTTCTTTTCAAAAATGGGAATAAATATACCGGGGCTAATCATCTTGCCATCATCTCTGACCCAACGACTAAGTGCTTCCGCACCTATTAAACGTTTGGTTTTATCATATTGCGGCTGCAAATAGAGTACAAATTCATCATTTGCCAAAGCCTTCTTCATCATGGAAGTTATTTCCGCATCATAGTTAAGTTCGCGTTCAATATCAGTATCGTAAACAAGTAATTCATTTTTGGAAGAATTCTTTATTTTGTCCATTGTATAGGACGCGTAGTTTACGATTTTGCTGATATCTTCATGAGAATCTTTAATGACATAAATTCCCATACGGAGAGTAATGGGAAAATCAATTTTTAAGTGCCTGCAATCAAAGGATTGATTCTCACGAGCCACCTTAATTATTTCGGGAAGATATTCGACGCATATTCCGAAATGTCCGCCTTCAAGTCTTGCACAGATACCTCTGCCTTCGACAAATTCACGGAAATAGCGTGCAATAAAATCAATTACTTTGTCGCCTATTGCCGTACCGTACAAATTGTTTATAACATGAAGTTTGTTTATGCTTGACACGGCAACAATATATTGCTTGTCGGGATTTGCTGTAATTAATTTCTCATATTCTAAGTAGAAGCCTTTCTCATTAGGAAGACCTGTTTGCATATCGGTATAGTATTTCTGTTTCATAACATCATTCATGTAATGAACACAGTTCTCCATTTTGGCGTAGCCGTTTGCAATTGCTTCAACCATATTACGGCAGGAAGAATACCCGCATGAATTACAATTGATGTTTCTCTTTTCGGGAGTGTCTTTATACATTTCATTGTAAATATCATCAAGAATCTCAGAAGGAATAATGAAAGGCTGTCTGAAATTCTCTTCAAAAGTCAGTATATAATCATCTGTGTTGATATATGAGAACATATCTGTAAGCATCCGGTAGCGTTCATCGGGAGTGTTGAATTTGTATATGGTATTTAATAATTGTTTTTTGATAGTGTAGTAGTTGTCATTGTAGTTGGAACGATTAACCTGTGACAAATGATAAGTACCGTTTCCGGCGCTTGAAATGCAACCGTCTTCGCAAAAGCTTGCATCTATAATCAACGGGTGCGAAGAAGTGCTGTTTATGCACAGATTTTTAATGTTCATGAACACATCTTCCTTTGATTTATGATAGGTGTAGAAGGTTGTTTCGTAATCAAAGAAAGGCCGCAATGTATCCGAAAAACCACCCTTTACAGAATATATTGTTCCAAGATATTTACCGGATAAGTCAGCTTTGGCCGATAAATTTGAAATATCTTTTGTGCCGATATAGTTGAAAAAATGATTAAAGGTAACACTGTAATCCAGAAAATAGTTTGTTGTTGTCGATATATTTCTTGCACCGATACATGGTGTGAGATACATGAATTTATCTGTAATATTCAATTTCTTCTTAAGATAGATTAGCAGGCAGATAACCGGTGGCTGTACCGGAATAATGTATTGGGCCAAATCGGGTTCACACCGCTCAATGTAAGCAAGAGTGGAGAGACAGTTTATGGCAATGGAAGCAGCCGGTTTGTTATTACTGCTTTTGAGATATTTAATTTGACTGTATAAGCTGATATCTGCACCGAAGCTGACATCATATATTTTGTTTACACCGAGCTCTTTTAAATAACCAAGTATTTGTTCGGCACAATCACCATAAGAAATATAGAGTGCAGGGTCAACAAGTACAGATATTTTGTGACCGGCTTTAAGTTTGTCGAGGAACAAATCCAAGTCATCTTTATACTCACGTGCCTGATGAGTACAGCTTGTGATACAACTTCCACAATTTATGCAATTTTTTTGCGCAACTTCAATATGACTTTGGGAATTCCTCAGAACAGAAATATTTGCACCTTTAACGGGGCAAGACGAAACACATCTATTGCAGCCTATACAGTTACTGTTAGTAATTACTGTTCCATTGTTGTAACGAGCCATAGCGTATCACCATCCTAAACATAGATTAAATTGCTGAGTACATGTTACTTGAAATTCGGTATTGCAGGTAATCATTCGAAAACACACAGAACCATTGTCTGGTTGAAGTGTTCGAAGTTGTATTGTTCGCCAAAACCTGAAAAATCGAGGAAATTACCATATTCATCACTCATTTTCCTGTTGAATTCATCAAATATGTTCAATGAAAGAAAATATTTCGAACGTGAAAAGCACGATATTAAAAATGTAAATGAAATCTTGTCAAAATCGGAGTGAACTTTTTTGGCTGTCTGACTCCAAACCTCATCAAGATTATCTGCTTCAAGAAGAGCAACCTTTGTTCTGTTGTAAATTCGGGCAAAACATGCAATTGCATTGTCTTCTATAATTTTTTCGGCTTCAACGATGTATATTTCATCGCCGTCAATACGTCCAACAGGATGCATGAAGAGGTTATCATTCAGTTCTTCAACAGAAATCGATAACGCATCTGCGATTGCTTCGGCAGCCGGTTTGCCGTCATATTCATACACAATACGTTCGTTGCAATCAACATCGGTTGCCGTAAACACGTGAGCTGTCGGTTTGAATATATTTTCCTTGTATAAGCCTATTTTACCATTGAGATTTTTTATAAAAGCAAAAACACATGCACAATCATATATTTCGCCGTTAAGAGAAATATATGAAGGATCCGTAATACTGTTTGTACTTGATGAGCCGCCGAATACGGGGATTTTGGTATTGGCAAGTACACTCTTGAAAGTATCTTGAACAATTTCTTCGGAATTGCATGCAGAGGTTATTTCGAAACAAACGGTGTTTTGAACGGAGGATATTTTGTCTAAGGCATTTGTGATGTTTTGTGCATATCGCATCGGAAAACGGTCGATTTCATAAAGTATTCCCGTAGAACACTCGATGCCGTCATATATGGCAACGGCAGAAAGTGCTTTCTGACTGTAACCTGATTTGCAATGCGACAGATAAGTTGAAGTCCCGATAACTTCTGTGTTTTCGAAATCATCATCAAATTTGTTTACATAAAAAGAAAAATTGGTGAAATCGGAATAGAAGATAATTAAAATCGGTGCTTTTTCTACTGATTTGATATCATTAGCAACTTCCGCATAAGCCATATTAAAGTCAGCATTATCGCTAAAACACACCTTGAACCGTTCCATAAAAACCTCCGTATTGTTAAAAAATGATAAAATACCAATCACATTATACTATAAATGTGATTTGGAATACACTCTATATGTACAAAAAAATAAAAAAATACTTTTGTTTTTCTGATCCTATTGTTTTGTTGGTTTATATTTGTTAAAATAATGTCATAAATATGGTTCAAAGTGACGGTTTGTGATTAACAAAGGAGTGTGATTGTATGTCGTCATCTATCAAAATGTTAAATATGTACAGTGCAACAAATGATTACAGCACATTGTTTAATTCTTTGTCGGGAGGCAAGAATAATTCGTCATCAAATTCTATATTTGGATCGGCCTCTTTTGACACAGGGTTGTTGTCCGATTATGCGAGCATTAAGAATGGCAGTTATTCTAAATTGACTAAGGCATATTATGCGAAAAATTCCGGTGCAGAAGAGAAGAGTGATGCCGTTTCGAATTTGATGTCTAAATCCCGTAACCTTCAGTACACGTCGGCCAAGGGCGAAGCAGACAAGCTTGGAGAATCATTAAATAAACTTGCGTCTGAGGATTTGTTTGCGAAAGTAAAGAAGAAAGACGAAAACGGAAACGAAACGGAAGATTATGATTTTGACAAAATTTCTTCGGCAGTTAAAGCTTTTGTAAAGGATTACAATGCTTTGGTTAAGAGCGGAGGGGATTCTGACAACAATTCGATTCTAAGATCGACTCTTTCAATGGTGCAGACAACGAATGTTAATTCTAAATTGCTTGATAAAGTTGGAATATCCGTTGGCTTTGATAACAAACTTTCTCTTGATGAGGATGCGCTGAAGAAAGCAGATGTAGCTTCTCTTAAAACATTGTTTTCGGGTATTGGTTCATATGGAGATACGATAGAGAATAAGACCTCTGAAATCTCCAGATTTGCAAATAATGCGGTTAACAGTTTGGCAGGATATAATTCGAGTGGTGCGTTGGGAAATTTGGGAAGTGGAATCTACAATCAGTTCTATTAGAAGATGTTGACAAAAACGTGTTATTTTATTAAAATAATCGGGTGGTTTAACCCGATTATTTTTATGCAGAAGTGGCGGAATTGGCAGACGCGCACGGTTCAGGTCCGTGTGGTAGCAATACCATGAGGGTTCAAGTCCCTTCTTCTGCACTATTTGGTCCCGATTATCGGGACTTTTTTTGAAAGTTAGTATTTATTCTTATTTTACGTCTCGCTCTTGTGAATCTTTTTTGATTTTATTGTAAATGAATTGGTAGCTGAAAAGCGTGATTGGCACAAAGAACGTAGCGGCAATGGACGCCATTAGAAATTTATTGGTCAATTCGTTCTGCATTACTGCAAGAATCAGGGTTACAATATAGAGACCGATGAGGAGAAGCGCCGTAATTCCGGCAAGAATACGTTTTAACATTTTTACCTCCGACTTAAATGACTTTTGAGTATGGTGTTACTATTATATATTAAAAGTATTGTTATTTACAGAAAATTTTGCAGAAAGTTGCTTGTTACCGGCTAGGGACTGAACGGTAGCAATAGGTGATAGAGGTTACGCATGAAGATTTTTCGAAAAATATTGTATGCAATAGCGGGTTTGATTGTTCTTTTGACAATATTGATTATTGCCAGTGCATATAACCCAAATATTACAAAGGGAATACAGAAGGTTTTGTTCAGAGGAAGAAATGTTGTTATTTCGGAGAATGAAGTTGATTCATATGATGTTGAACCGATTGAAAATGGTGAGAATGGTGAGAATGAAACTTCAGAAGGTAACAACGATGATGAACTGCATGAAATGCGTTCTGTAGAGGATATCGGTTTGACTGAAAATGAGCTTATTAAAAATCTCGAAGAATATTACAGCAATTGCCGTTCTCAGATTGTTGAAAGGGGTGTGGGGGAATATTCCTTCGAGAACGTAATTGATAATGAGGCACTTGTTCAGGAGATATATGCCCGTTACAGTGATAAGGGATATATTGACGGATATATGAATGATGCCCTGAATGAAATCAGTGGTGTTGATTACGAAATGAATCTTTTGGTGGAAGAGCTTAAAGATAAACGCTTTAGACTTACACATCAGATTAAGATAAATTAGTGTTACCGGTCAGGGATCAAACAGTAACAAATTAGTTGATGATTCGGAAATTATTTGTGTAAAGGGTTTCTTTATGATTTTCTTTGAAGTCTTTAAACAATTGGATGCGAGAATGTACAGAACGGCCAAGGCTTTTGTGCCGGTTTTAAATCCTACGACTCGCTATATTATTGAACAAGATTCCATTGTTGTGCTTGGAACAAATATTTCTGTTAAATGGGATCTGTCAAACAAGTCGATTACCGAGGAAAATCCCCTTAAACATTGGGATTTGGAGGGAGAATCTCTTTATTGGTTCTCGGAAGAATCCGCTCAAAGTGCCGTTGTTCGTATGATGAGTAATATTATTAGACAATGGTTTGGAGTTGATCCGTTTCCTACTTTTTCGGAATTTGAGAAATCAGAAGCTGAAATTAATGCATTAATCGCCCGGTACGGCCTTAAGATAGTTTGCGATATGGACCGAGTTGCTGTAATTAAAAATGATGAACGAATATCCTTTGAGACGGCAATAGCTATGATTGTGGAGGATGATGCTCTTGCGGAAGCGGGCATGAGTGTTGATGAGTGGTTATATGATGCACGTTATTTCAGACAGACAGATCAGCTTGAACGGGCAATCGAGCAGTATGAACGTGTGTTAAGATACAGTAATATTACAATGCGTGTTTATACGGAAAGTGCTTTTTGCCTCGCGGAAAGTTTCTATTTTTTAGGTGATTATGAAAAAGCGGTTGATATGTATTTTAAATGTAATTTGGAATTCATTGAAGACGAAGCGGATTTCTATATACATATAGGACATGCACTGCTGGATGTCAAAATGCCAAATTTTGAGCAGGATATTCATGTGTATTACAGAGGGTGTCTTGATCAGGCGTTTGCAATGAATCATATGCGTGAAATTGAGAGGGCTGCTGAAGAACTTGCCGAGAATTTTGAATTATATGAATCAAAATGTTTGATGATTGGGCAGAAAAAATACAACGACCATATAAGAAGCCTTCCTATGAAATCCGAGGTTGTTGATGAGATTGTTTCTAAAGAGGAAGATGAGAAAAACCGGATTGAAATAGCGAAGAACCGATACTATGACGTAAGGCTTCTTAAGCCGACGGTTTTGATGAATTTAAGCACTATATCAATTAATGAGGCAATGCTTCAGGCATTTGAATTACTGAATAACGGAGAATATCAGAAAGCATATGAAATGTACTATAAGCTTTCTGAATCGGTGGATGTTGATTCGGATTATGCTACGTGGATTAATTTCCAACTTGGTAAATTATATTATTTTTGTAATGATCCGTTGAAAACATTTGAGGTACTTAGAAAATGCAAGATTGGAAAGTTTGGTGTAGTTTATCGTCAAACGGATTTCTTTGTATTGTATGCGCATGTTAAGATTATATGCGATGACTTCGAAAGTGATGAACGTTTCAGAAAACTGATTCGCGGAAAGTTTGACAGTTACTATGCCAAATATGATCAGGAATATTTGAAACTTGTAAATAATGCTAAAATGATGAACAGGTTTCGACGGTATGAAAATGAATGTCTGAATTCGGCCAGGGAAGAGTTCGGACTCACTTCCGATATTGCGGATTTAAAAACCAGGAAGAATTCAAGGAATATGGGCGAGAACGGACTCTTGCGGGGAATATCGAAATATTTCAGTGAGTAAACAAAAGTGTTCTATAATATGGTACAATTTAGAAAAAATTTAGGAGGAACTCATGTCACTTTCCAGTGTCTATGCCGAATTTGATTTGTTTTGCGTCATTATAATGGTAATGATTACATTTAAGACGATTTCACTTTCGAAGCATCTTAAATACCAGTGGATTTATCTTGTGATGATGGGATTTGCAATGACTTTGGTTGCGTCGGATATGCTTTATGAATTTTCGGATGCCGGTGTTATGAAGTTCTCTGAAAATATCGTATACCTGCTTAATATTATATATTTTATATCAAGTTTGTTCATCGCATTTTTCTGGTTTATATATACTTATTGTATTTCCGGTTTTTCACATACAAAACGTAATGTTATATGGATTGCTTTCTTAATGCCGGTTTTTCTTTTGTCCGTTGCGGCTTTCTTTACAAAAAGTACGAGATGGGTATTCTATTTTGATGAAGAAGGATATCACAGAGGAACTATTAACATTGTTTATATGGTTGTGCCTTTAATATATTTTCTGTCCTCATGTGTTGTTGCATTGATTAATTATCTGAAAAACAGAAATCGTAAGAACGGTTATACTATAAAGACAGTTTTTAGCTTTGCTTTCTTTCCGATTGCTGCCGTTGCTATTCAAGCATTTTTTGTTGGATTTCCCGCAGTGTGTATAGGTGCTATGTTGGGAATGCTTCAAGTTTTCATGATTTCAATAGCAGACGAGCGTGATGAATTGCTTGTTGCTGAAACGATATCCAAGGCGAAAAATGACTTTTTTACCAAAATTTCACATGAGATACGTACTCCGATAAATGCAATTCTTGGTATGAATACGATGATTATCAGGGAGAGTAAGGAAAAACAGGTTCGTGAGTAAGCAAAGCATGTTGATAATTCGTGTAAGATGCTTCTTGATCTGGTGAACGATATTTTGGACATATCCAAAATTGATGTTGGTAAGATGAAGATAGTTCCGACGGAATATGACATAGTTTTAATGGTCAAGGATCTTGTTTCCATGATTCATGGACTGGCGAAAGATAAAGGATTAGAGTTTCTGGTTACGGTAGATGAGAATATTCCGAAATGCCTTTACGGAGATGTTGTACGAATCAGACAAATAATACTGAATCTGCTCACGAATGCCGTAAAATATACGGATAAGGGAACGGTTACTTTGACGGTAAAGATTCTATCCAAAGAGAAAGAAAATGTGAATCTTTATATAGCTGTTGAGGATACAGGTCGTGGTCTTAAGGATGATGATATCAAGAATATTTTTAATCCGTATGAAAGATTTGAAGAGAAAAAGAATCAAGGCGTCGAAGGAACGGGTCGTGGTATGAATATCTGTAAGAATCTGTTGGCATTAATGGATTCAAAACT
>JAZLIP010000021.1:0-10531 GCA_045617445.1 Lachnospiraceae bacterium
ATCAATGGTTTCATCAACCTTCAGATAATATTGACTGATTTTTCCTGTGCTCTTAAGAGCATTAAGTTCCTTAAGTTTCTTCGCATATTTGTTATCAGATTCCAAATAATTACCCTTTGTCTTAATCTTATCATCAACCAAATTGAGTATCCTCTCATTGTAACCGCAGCGAATAATCATTCTGTCATATTGCTCCTTCTTCATAAACATACTGCAGCAAACAAGATGTAACACAAGGCTCTCATCATCCATATTCAATCTATAGCTCTCAAGAAAATATTCGGACGCTTTCTTATAATGCATCAGCTTTCCGTAAGCAACACCCATATTGTGAAGGATAGCCGCGTAAAGCAAAGGGTCGGCATCTTTATCTATTTTTTGAAGTGTACTCAAATATTCATCTATTGCTTTTGCAAACCTTCGTGCCTTCAGTAAATTGTCCGCGCGACTTTTATGCTTACGAGCAGGACTCAATCCGGCACTTTCAATCAAAATCTGTTTAATACTTTTAATTTCAATTTCATCGCAGTAATTTGTTTCACTCAAAATAGCGGTAACAAACTCTCCTAACCCTCCACCATGCTTAATAATTTCGCGAAGCCTTGATGCTAACTGTTTCATATTGAGCTGCTCATCAAGAAAAACGCACAGCCTGTCATCCATAAAATCTCTATCTAATGTGTGGGCATTTTGGACAATCAGGTAGCACAATTCTTCGACCGAATAAACATTCATCGAAACGCCAACTACCATATATGGTTTTTCCGCCAGTTTACCATGGCACAAAATTACATTAGACACTTATCCTACCTCAAAAAATTTCAATTTCTTTTTCCCATGAAAGACTCGAAGCTTTAAATATTTCTCCAAATCCCATATCTTTAATTCTGACTACGACCTTACTGCCCGAAACAAAAGTCACTTTCATCAAAAGCCTTGTTGTTTTAGCCGGTCTAACCTGAATACCTTCAAGTAAAACACTTACCTCTCGTGCTTCTTTCCCGTCAAGCGGTGTAACAATAAATTTAATCTTATTTCCCTCAATCAGCAAAAATTCCAAGGTTTTACCGGCTTCAAACCAGTTCTCACCGCCATCGGCAATAGCAATATATTCTTCAACGCCCTTCTTATCAACATGCATTCCAAGGTTAAATTGAAGCTTATCCTTCCCGAGAAATACGTAGTGGCTATCTATTTCCGGTGGATATATCTTATCCTTACCATAAAAACATGCACCCTTGGAATACATATTTTTACCCTGGAATACACGACGACCCATACATAGGAAATTGATTGTTCTCTTACACCATTCACCATCAAAACCATCTCCCAAAAGGTATGATGTTCTGACACTTTTAGACATCAAGAAATCATGTACAAGTGCAAGCAGTTTCTCATCAAGTTCGCCTCTTGCCTCCTCCGTAGTTTCTTCCGTAGGACACTCAACATTTTCAAAATAATACTCCTCTATCATCGTAACGACAGGTGTCGTATAATGATTCATATGCATATAGAAGCAATTAATATCATTCCCGCTGTTGTCAAAAACAACTATCTCATTTTCAAACAATTCCTTTTCCTGATGAAGCATGTAATGATATATGCTTTCAGCATAACTCTGAAAACTTATTTTCTCCCTGTCAATCGGCAAGGCAACAGCTATACGTTCAAGTACATTAAGCATCTTAACATCAAGACTTGAAACCGTAAACACAAGACCATCAATCTGTTCCGTCGAAACATGTACAGACAGTAACGTCATTGCCTTTAATACAAAAAGCATAAGCAAATCAATGCTTTCAAATTCTTCCCCGTCAGCAACGAACTTCTTATCCTCTATAGCATAAGCCAGCAATTGCGATACCTCTGTTTCGTCATCATTTTCAATTACTTTTCCGGATTCATTACCGATACTCCACTGATTAACCCCTTTGCGCTTACAGAGAACGGTAGGTATACCAAAGCGGTCATTATCCCCGCCGGACACTAAAGTTTCAGGTTCATCTTTACTAATTTCAAAATAACTGATTTGCGTAATCTTGTCATTTAAATCAAAACCGACTACATATCTTGTCTTACCATCCATTAATTTATCTTACTCCCAAGTTTAGAAATCCAAAGCAGCATTTGTTTTATGTCAACCTATAGACAATTAAAAACGGCTTCGGTAAAACATTCAGCTTCAACATACTCTTGCATAAGCTGCATCAATGTATCATCATCCTGAAGTGCTTTGGAAACAACCATATCATTAAGAAGACTGTAACGTGATTCTCTTCTTTCCGCAATCGCATCCGAAATGGAAATCGAATCGGAAAAAGTAAGAAATTCCTTCCCGTTCTTTTCCTCAGTAATGTAATATTGAAGATTCTCCCCAAAGAAAAGAATGAATTCCTTTGAGAAAACGCCGCCGTACATATCTCTCATTTCTTCGGTATGATACCCCGGCTCATCATTGTCGCTTTCAATGATATAATGAAGAATGACCTTATTGTTGGGGTCTGTTCGATATTCAACAATCGTTTTATCATCATATACAGCAAGCTCCGGTAAAATATCCACAAATTCGTTGAAAAATACAAAGAAAATGTTTCGTCTGAGAAATTCCTTTAGAAACTCCACAAGCATTTCCTTAATGCGCTCCGAATATCGTTTCTCATCCTCAGCATAATACTTAAGCAAAGCAAGCTTACAGGCATCATTAAGTTCTTCGCCGTTTCTGTAATTCCTAACCAGATGTTCAAATACTCTTGTATCCAACAAACGTTCTTTTGAAAAATAATCAAAAGCGGAATATGATAAATAAGCAAGTTCAACCTTGGTATTGGATCCGCGTTTTATATATTCTTCAAACAAATCTTCCTTCTCACCTATTGTAGTTCGCGTAAAGAGCATCTGAACAATCAGTTTCTCCATGAGATTGTAACATTCAAGTTCAAACTGCATGGATGCCCGCCACAAATTGCGCAGTTCCTTCGTCAGCCCATTGAAATTATCCACAAGATAACCTAGTGTAGAAATGTCATACTTACCATTTATAAAAGCATGATATGCGACTTTTACAAGCATAACATCACTAATCTCATCACTTTTATTTATCATATATGAGCAAATACGCACGACCGTTTTAACAGGAACCTTCTCTGCTCCGAAAGCGGTAATCACATCATATGCCTCATCAAACATTCCTCTGATTACAAAATATCCGATAACTTCTGCGCGATCCTTCGAATTAAGTCGCCTTAAATCAATACTTACAAGGAACTGATCCAATGTAGAAATCTCATTGTTATCATAGTAGTATTCAAGAAGTTGCATTCTGACGTCACGCTTGAAGTATTCTTTGATATTAATTGACTCAACCAATTCACGGCATGCATCAACATTATCCGAATCAACGGTAATATAATGTCGTCTTCCGCTGCACATATAAAGATTAAATCCGGCATTATCCGAAACAAAATTCTGCAATTCATAAACATACAGTGTCTCATCAATGAGCTTCTTGCATTGTGTAGAATCAGCTATTGTCCTTATACCATCAGCTTTTTCATAAAAAACAGTATAATTTTCACTGTAAATAACAGGATATGCCAGTCCATCCTCAACCGGATATACTGTCTCGCCCTCAATTTCTGCCTGAATTACACATACCTTCGTAATATCCGGAAGAATAACTCCTACTTCATAAGTAAATATAAGTTTAATAAAACGGTTTACTATATCAGGTTGAATATCCTCCGGAGTTATAAGTTCACCGTATACATAAGCCAAATCACGATTTATTCTTCCACGTGCTATCTGTTCAAGCGCGAAGCTACGCATAGCCACCTTGTATTCTTCACAAAGATTCGGAATATCAAATCTGTTTTTCAGCATATTGGCATACAAAAATGCAATATGCTTGTAGTCCATATTATTTCTGAAACCAAAATACATAATGACAGATTTAGGAAGCAAAGAAGTCATATTCATCGGAACGGAAAGCATATAATATTCGTACAGTTTGGTAATCCGAAGTTCAAGTTCGACACCGAGAGCATACCACTCAAAATATTTCTCATCAGTAATGTTGCCTTTGATAAGTAATGAACAAATCGCGCCGACAACATCCGCATCCTCGTTTATTCTGTACATTCCGATAAGAAGCCTCAAATGATTGTAAGAAAATTCCTTCGTTCTTGCGGTAATGTAAAGCACCTGCTTACATACATCCGCATTAATCAAACCATTTTTAACCGCAAAAAACAGAACCTGTATTTCAAAATCGGTAAGCTTGGTTAATGTCTGTGGATTGTTTGCAAAATACTGATACGCTTCAACATACATAATCGGACTTCTGCAACCTTTTTCAAACTGTTCCTCAATTAATTCAATCTTACGCATATGATTGTTACATAAGTCCTCATTAAGGTACAGTAATGTCCAAAGAATCCTATAGTTGTCCGGATTCTTCTTGAATATTTCTTCAACCTCAGCTGCCGCTTCATTAATATAAGCATCATCCCTTAGATAAAGTGTTGTCAGATATAAGTAATAGCAGTAAAGTGTCGGCACCATTTTCTCTATCTGCATTTCCGTAGCAACATGATCCAATATCCATTTAGCTTCATTATACCGTCCCGATACGAGCATCAATTGTGCCTGGAACAATCTCGATTCAGGATTCTTATCATCAAGGGCATTAAGACGCTCGATGATGTTCATGGAATCACGAATCCATGTATTAACACTTATATGCTTTGTCCGGAATGCAATATAGCAACGCATAAGACGTCCATATAAATTTCTTATTTCACGTCTTTCGATTCTTAACGCTTCATTGCTCATACGTTTTGAAGCAATAATAGTAATAGTAATTATCTGATGGTTACTGGTCAGAATTATTTTCCCAAAATTATGACCTTCGTGAAGTTTATCCTCTTCAACAAAGAAAACAAGCTTGTGCACATTACCAAGGAAATCAGAATCTCTTATTTCCGTCTTCTCAAGACGAATAAAATCACAGTCCGTCGACACTTCCAATCTTATATATCCCCATGTGGATTTTCTGATTGGCAGTTCACAACGAAGCGTCTCCAAAACATCACTAAATTCATGTATGGTTTTATCTACACTGTATAAAACAGGCGCTTTCTTGTTTACCGCAGCAAGGAATGTATCAACATTCTCCTCATTTCCCGGTAAATTTGATAATCCCAAATATTTGTTATAATGAACGCGGTCATTACCTTCAAATACCTGCATAAACTCCTTGGAATAAAACAAAGTCACAGCTTCATCCCAACTGATTTGAGCCTGATTTGTAAAGTGGAACAAATTCTTAATAGTGCCCAGTGAACTCTTTACTATTCCATGGACAATAGAAAACGCAAAGGGAATATAATATTCCCCCATATTTGATACAATTTGCACATCTCCCTTAACAATGTCACCGGCTTCAAGGCCTGTTGAATCAAAAACAAAACCTATTTCAACCTTCTTGGCATTAAAACTTTCTGTCCTGCATACCAATCGCATACTTGATGTGTACACATTGCCGACAATGATATTGGAGTCATGATTTTCCACAGTAAAGGAACCTTCATATATTCCACCAACAGGAAGACTTTCTTCAATTTTAGTAACAGAAAAACAGAGTTTTCCATTATCATAATCGAAAACTCCATCAAGAAGTCTATTTATAATCTCATGCAAGTTCCTCACCACACTTTACTCACAGCAATACGTCATTGTCTCAATATCCGCATTACCTAATTCAGATTTAAGTATAACATAATACCTTTAAAATTATCATTCGGCAAAAGCCTCATTTATTTTCTCTTCGGTAAGCAATGTAAAGCCTTTATCCGACAAATGTTTTTCCGCATTATCAATATCCCTTATTTTAAGAATCATCGATGCCACTTTCTCGGAACTTAATACATACATATACTCAATATTAAAATCCTTTATAGCAGTAAGCAATTCATGCAATGAACCCGGCTTATTCGAAATGGAAACAGCAATCACATTCGTCGTTTTGGCACTGAGACCTGATTCCTTAAGTGTAGTTTTAGCCTTTTCAGGATCGGACACAATCAATCTAAGCAATCCGAAATCAGCTGATTCGGCAAGGCTTAAAGATACAATATTAATATCGTTATTCTTAAGCACTTCTGTAACTTTCTCAATTCTTCCTTCTTTATTCGCAATAAATACGGTAACCTGTCTTACAGCCATATCAACACCTCCAACATCAAAATCACATCCAAATCACCGGAATCGCAGTCATCACTTTGGTATTATAAACCATTCACAACAACAAAGTAGCAACACATTCCGATTTCCGATCCGACTCTACCACTGAACAGTAACATACCTACCCTACACAAGCTTGCGCTTATCAATTACCCTCTTTGCTTTTCCGTCCGTTCTCTCAAGTGTATGCGGTTCAACCAACGTAACCTTGCAAGCAAGACCGAGCGCCTGTTTAAGCACTGTCTGGATTTTCTTCGTAAGTGCCTCCAATCCGCTCATTTCGTCATCAAAATATTTTTCTTCAATCTCAACCATTACTTCGAGAGTATCCTGATATGCCACTCTGTCTACTATCATCATGTAATTAGGTGTTGTTTCATCAATCTCAAGAAGTGCTGTTTCAACCTGTGAAGGGAACACATTGACACCACGTATTACAAGCATATCATCAGAACGACCGACAAATTTCTGAATTCTTGGAAGTGTTCTTCCGCATTCACACGGCTTATGATTGATACTTGTCAAATCCTTAGTACGATATCTGATAAGCGGTAATCCTTCCTTTGTAAGTGTTGTAAACACCAATTCTCCGATTACATCATCACCGACAGGCTCCAACGTATCGGCACTTACAATTTCGGGAAGGAAATGATCCTCATATACATGAAGTCCTTTGTGGAAATCACAATCACAGGCAACCCCGGGACCCATAACCTCAGACAGACCATAAATATCATGCACCGAAATCTTTAACCTATTTTCAATCAAATGTCTCATTTCTTCAGTCCAAGGTTCAGCACCGCATACCGCCGTACGAAGTTTAATACGGTCAAGCTTGTTTTCCTCTTCAATAACCTCGGCAATATGGATAAGATATGAAGGTGTACAGGCAATTGCCGTAACTCCAAAATCCTCCATCATAGTAATAAGCTTCTTTGTATTTCCTGTGGACATAGGGACAACCGTTGCGCCAAGATTTTCTGCGCCGTAATGTGCTCCCAGACCCCCGGTAAAAAGGCCGTAACCATATGCAATCTGCATTACATCATTTCTTCCGATGCCTGCAGTCGTAAATGCACGTGCCACGCACTCTGCCCAGGTTGCAATATCGCCACGTGTATAACCGACAACCGTAGCCTTTCCCGTAGTACCGCTTGATGCATGCACTCTGACAATTTCACTCTTTGGTACAGCAAAAAGACCAAACGGATAATTGTCACGTAAATCATTTTTCGTTGTATACGGAAGTTTTGTCAAATCCTCAATACCCTTAATATCGCCGGGTTCAAGCCCAACCTCCTGCATCTTTTTTCTGTAAAATTCAACATTGTGGTAAACCCTGTCTACCAATTTCACAAGTCGGACGCCCTGAAGATGGCTCATTTCATCGCGACTCATACACTCTTTTGACTCATTCCAAATCATATTCTGCCTCCAAATGATTTCAAGCTGCCTACAGATTTGAAATCACGAATATACACTTCATATTACATATTGTAACCGGCTTCAAAAGCTTTCTTGTTCATTTCCACAAAATTCGGTTTAACAGTTTCCTCAATAACCTTAAACCAATCCTCTTTTGAAAAATCCATGTGTTTTGCAGCCACACCAAGAACAATCACATTAAACACTTTGGGATTTCCAAGCTTAACTGCCTCTGCCATAGCATCCACAGCAATAACCTTATAATCCTTCTTCAAAGTTTCAATAACATTTTCCGGATAAGTAGCGGCTCCGATAACAACAGGCATTGGTGAAATTTTCTGATCATTAAGAATAAGCACTCCGTCACTTTTGAGATAATGTGCGTAACGCATTGCCTCAAGCTGTTCAAATGCTATAAGAACATCTGCGCAACCTTCTTCGACAATAGGTTCATAAACCTTCTCTCCATATCGTACAAATGTAACAACCGATCCGCCTCTCTGAGCCATACCATGAACCTCGGACATCTTAACATCGTAACCGGCACGGAGCATGATTCCTCCCAAAATTCTACTAGTCAGCAGTGTGCCCTGACCGCCAACGCCAACAATCATTATATTCTTAGTTTCCATCTTAACCTTCTCCTTCATTAGACCGCAACGTCCTTGATTGCTCCAAATTTACACTGTTTCTTACAAAGATTGCAGCCATTACACATTTTCTCATCTATCTTTATACTACCGTCTTCCTGCTTTGTAACAGCTGGGCAACCCGGTTTCAAGCACATTCCGCATTTCTTACATACCTCAGAATCGACCTGACATTTATGTGTAACCGGAGTCTTGTTAAGTAACACACACGGTGATTTGGTAATAATTACAGAAACTTCATCTTTGACAATTTCCTCTTTAATAATCTGTTCAAGTTTTTCGGTATCAAACACATCAACTTCAACAACATTCTTAACGCCTATAGCTTTACACAAATTCATAATATTAATTGCGGGAACAACATCACCCTGTAATGTTTTTCCTGTAGCTGCATGATCTTGATGTCCTGTCATACCGGTAGTTGAATTGTCAAGAATCATTACAGTTCCTGTTCCCTGATTGTAAACCATATTCATAAGGGAATTTATGCCTGTATGCATAAATGTAGAATCGCCGATTACAGCAACCCAGTCTTTAATAAATTCTTTACCCTTTGCTTTTTCCATACCATGTAATGTAGATATACTGGAGCCCATACATACCGTAGTATCAATTACACTAAGTGGTGCAACCGCACCAAGGGTATAGCATCCGATATCACCCGCTGCATGTATCTTAAGCTTGTTAAGCACTGTGTATGCACTTCTGTGTGGACATCCCGGACACAGAATCGGGGGACGATTAGGGACATCCGCCGCATCCTTAATTTCAAGATTTTCTTTAAGAATCGTCTTTCTAAGAAGATTTGTACTGTACTCGCCCTGGAATGTCAATATTTCTTTACCGATTGCTTCTATTCCCCAGGACTTAACCTGAGTTTCAATAATCGGCTCAAGTTCTTCCACTATATACAAAGTATCAACCTTAGCAGCAAAATCTTCTATCAACTTTCGCGGCAACGGATTTACAATACCAAGCTTCAGCACAGATGCATTAGGAAGTGCCTCCTTAACGTACTGATAAGGAATTCCGCTCGTTATAACACCTATCTTTGTATCATTCATTTCAATTCGGTTTATTGTGAAATCACAAGCGTCCTTTTCAAGTCTCTTTTCGCGTTCTTCAACATGAATATGACGAGCCTTTGCCATAGCCGGCATCATAACATTCTTCGCTATGTTTCTCTCATAAGGCTTATCAGCTACATCCATTCTTTCATTGAGTGTTACCAGACACTGTGAATGAGATAATCTCGTCGTTGTACGCAAAATCACAGGCGTATCATATTTCTCACTCATTTCATATGCAAACTTAACAAACTCTTTTGCTTCCATCGAATCCGAAGGTTCAATCACAGGAACATGTGCAGCCATCGCAACAGCTCTTGAATCCTGTTCATTCTGTGAACTGTAAAGTCCGGGATCATCTGCTGCTACCATAACAAGACCGCCGTTGACTCCGATATAAGAAGCGGTATATAAAGGATCGGATGCCACATTAACACCGACATGCTTCATTGACACAAGGGATCTGCATCCTGCCAATGATGCACCAATTGCAACTTCCATAGCCACTTTTTCATTAGGGGACCATTCGCAATATAATTCTTCCTTATATTTAACAATACTTTCACTTATCTCGGTGCTGGGTGTTCCGGGATATGCCGCAGAAACCTTAACACCTGCTTCATATGCTCCTCGGGCAATCGCTTCATTTCCAAGCATCATTTCAACTTTCTCAGTGCTCATAACTATCTCCTTCCAAACCCATAAATACACTATTTTTCTATATTATTCAATATGATTTTTATTGTCAAGACAAAGATTCTACATGACAAAAATTGTTGACACGGTAAAAATCTTTTGATATCCCGTCTTTAGGATTTAGCACCATAATTCTTTGAGAGTTATTTTAATACCGAATCGTTTCAAGTCAGCATAAATGCTGGCTTTTTTATATTTAAAAAAATTTGGTAACTATTCAGAACCCTCTATAATGGCATAGTTTTACAACGACTTGGTGTAAAACCATTAAACAATGATGCAATATAGTAAATGGTAACACTATTAGGGGGGGGAGATGCGGTCATGGCTATCGTGAGAGTTCATAATAAAGCTCGAAATATTACATATGTCTATGAGTCCATCTCCTATTGGGATAAGGAACTTAAACAGCCTCGTTCGCATCGTAAGCTGATTGGACGTATTGATCCGGAA
>JAZLIP010000022.1:0-4722 GCA_045617445.1 Lachnospiraceae bacterium
CAGTATATAATCGGAGCTTTCTCTGCGCTTGCATACATTCTTGCCGCTTCACGAAGCATATCGGGATCAATATGACAAATTTCACCAACTCTCTCAGGTGTATAGTCCTTAACTATTTCCTTAAGTTCTTCGAAACCTTCAGTTCTCTCTTTGATAAACGCTTCATCTGCAAGACCTTCATTTATGATAATATTAATCATTCCGTTTGCAAATGCAACGTTTGTACCCGGACGTATTTTAAGATGAATATCCGCCTTCTTTGTAAGACCGATATCTCTTGGATCAACAACAATAAGACGGGTTCCCTTCTCCACCGCCTGTCGAATCTGCATTCCAATAACAGGATGTGCTTCCTCGGGATTGGAGCCCACAAGCAAAATCGTATCCACATCCGATGTAATATCATCAATCGGGTTAGTCATAGCACCCGAACCAAGCGTCATAGCAAGACCTGCAACTGTTGCAGAATGGCACACTCTTGCGCAATTATCCACATTATTGGTACCAAATGCACATCTAACCATTTTCTGAAGCATATAGCAATCTTCATTCGGCGCTCTCGAGCAGGCAAATCCGGCCAAAGCATCTGAACCGTATTTTTTCTTTATTTCGTTGAATTTGGCAGCAATCAAATCAAGCGCCTCATCCCAACTTGCCCGTTCAAATTCACCGGTCTTGTGATTTTTAATCATCGGGTATTTAATCCTACCGTTTGAATGTACGAAATTGTGTGATGCGAACTTTCCTTTTACACACAAAAGCCCCTTATTTGACGGTCCGTCGGCAGGAATAACATCAACAATTTTGTCATCCTTAACCACAAGATACATTTGACATCCGGTTGCACAATGCGGACAGGTTGTCAGTACCTTTTTGGCACTTGAAGTAAGATATTTAGCTTTGCTCTTGGTAATAAGAGCACCGGTCGGACATGCTGCTGCGCAATTACCGCACAATTCACATTCCGTTTCCTTCCAATTCTCCCCAAACGGGGTATCAATAATTGTTCTTAATCCAATCTTTTTTGCTTTCAAAACGCCGTTTCCAACTCTCTTGGCACAGGTGTTAACACATCTATAGCATCCGATACAAAGATTTGGATAGTATGTAAGAAACGGATTGGTATCTACTTTATCAAATTCAGTAAATTTCTTTGAATACGGATTCTCCATTGGAATATCAAATTCCGTAGCAAGTGTCTGAAGTTCACATTCTCCGCTCTTGGCACAGCTTAAGCATTTCACATCATGATTTGCAAGAATAAGCTGTAAAACAAATTCCCTGCTGAGTCTTACCCTCTTAGAATCGGTCTGAATATTCATCCCTTCTTCAATAAGTGTATTACAGGAGGAACGCAATTCCTGGCAACCCTCAACCTCAACTACACACATCTTACAGGAGCCTATACCGTTAACTCCCTCAAGGAAGCACAATGTAGGAATATGAATATCATTTTCACGCGCCACCTGAAGAATTGTTTTTCCTTCTTCCGCACTAAATTTCTTTCCGTTTATGGTTACGTTAAGCAATTTCTTCATCATTCCATGCCTCCTTCCAAAACACCGTTTCCAAACACATCACACCTTAGGCATTTCCTGCATTCCTGCATTGCTTCTTCGTAACTCATTCCGTTCTCAACCGCCTCAAAATTCTTCTTCCTTTCACGTGCACTCTTCTCAGTAAGGTTCACACGCCCGATATGTTCTTTAAGATTCTTAAGTGGAGCCGGTATTTCAATATTTTCATTATAGGAATGATGATATCCCAAATATTCATCAATATTAATTGCCGCAATCTTTCCGGCACCGATTGCCTTGACTGCAGTAGCAGGACCCGATGCGCAATCACCACCGCAAAATACTCCCTTCTTACCTTCAAGTTCGGTAAGTGAATTGGTAACAAAATTCTTGCGTGGTGTAACCGCATACCCTTCAAAGGGTTCCGAAACAATTGACTGTCCGATTGCCATAAAAAGTACATCACACGGAAATTCAACCTTATCAGCCTTAGCATCCACCACCATAGGCAATCCGATGTTATCATCATATTCACCGATAATCTGCGGTTGCGTAACCAAACCAACCACCTTTCCTTCATCGTTTACATGAATTTCCACCGGTGCAAACATTGTTCTAAGTTCAACACCTTCTTCAATTGCCCCCTGAATTTCCATTGGATGTGCAGTCATATCAACCTGACGTTCTCTGACTGCCAATGTTACCGATGCCGCATTACAGCGCACTGCACTTCTGGCGCAATCCATTGCAACATTTCCGCCCCCGATAACAATTACATGTTTTCCCGTAAAATCAGGTACATTACCATGCCCTATATGATCAAGCATCGCAACTGCCGATTCCACATTCGGATTGTCATAATTCTTAATCGGAATAACTCTTCCTTCCTGCGCTCCTATTGAAATATAAAGAGCATCATAATTTTTCTCAAGTTCTGCCGGAGAAATATCCCGTCCAACCTGAGTATTAAGCTTTACTTCAATTCCGCCAACCGCAAGAAGTGCATTTATATCCTCATCAAGTCTGTCCTTTGGCAAACGGTAATTCGGAATACCGTATCTAAGCATTCCGCCAAGCTTTTCCTTACCTTCAAATACAGTAACCTCATGTCCCATCCGTGCAAGGAAATAAGCACAAGTCAAACCGGACGGTCCGCCACCGACAACCGCGATATGTTTTCCGGTAGAAACATTTCTATGCGGAGTGTGGGTCTTATCGGTATGAACATTATCTACCGCAAACTTCTTAATACCACGTATATTTATCTCAGAATCAATTATTCCTCGGCGGCACTGTAATTCGCACGGTCGTTCGCAAACGTAGGCGCAGGCAGTCGGAAACGGATTATCCTCTCTTATTAAATCAATGGCTTCCGTATACTTCTCCTGACCAACCAATGCTATGTACCCGGGAATATTCACGTTAGCCGGACATTTGTGCATACAAGGAACATTAACATCACTTCCAGCACCACACTTTCTGTTCTCAATATGGTACATATATTCTTTTTTCTCATTTTTCAGATTCAGCAGAAGAAGGTTTGCGGTCTCATAGCCAATAGCGCAATCTGCCGTATCTCTGATAGTCTGCGCAAGCCATATCATATCAACATACATATCCATGTTGCCCTCACCGTCAAGGATTTTCTGCAACATAATCTCCAATTGTTCAAGACCTTTTGCACAAGGCACACACTTACCACAGCTCTGACTTCTTGCGGTACGAATATATGCTATATGCATCGAAATCGGACATACTCCCGGTGGAGTACATGTAATTCTTTTTCTAAACTGTTCCAAAGAGCTCATAGTAAGCTTTGTGCGCTCTGAATTAATTATCTCATGTCGCTTATTCATTTTCTTCTACTCCTTTAATCATGCGCCGTAGCAAAAAAGTGCTTGCTGTCTTCGTTATAATTTCTCCCACCCTGAATTAATTTTGTCTTTAAGTTCATCGTAAGAAATCAATCCGCTTAATGCATCATACTCTTCTACACAGCATGCGGCACAACCTGTTGCCAATTTAAGGCACATTTCCGGTGTCTCTTTGTTAAGGATTCCCGTAAGGAAGGCTGCTATACTTGTATCGCCCGCACCAAGTGCCGAGCGAACTTTCCCTGGCTTATATGGTTTTTCAAAAATATGCAAATTACTCCATGTCTTAAAGTCCAAATCAAGTCTTTCGCCAAATTTACACTTTCCATCAAGCTCCGCAGTACACAAATACATTCCAAGTATTCCGCATTTAAGCAGTAAAACCTTGGCTCCGAGTTTTATACATTCATCCGCAACAGGCTTGACATCATGTTCGAAATCAATAACATCCGTAACATCTTTATCACCGGCTCTCAACTGCCATTCCTTGTGACGTTTTGGGTCAATCATGGCACAGACTTCTTCAATACTCGGCACAAAGAAATCAACATAAGGCATTACTTTCGTAAGAATTGTTTTCCAATCAGCCTTTCCCGAAGTCGACTCAGAATCAACGAGCGATAAATCCATAGATGTGGCGACACCGCATGATTTTACTTTACGATATAATTCTACCAGTTCGTCTCCTTCATTTTCATACATACATTTCATAAGAGTTGGATATCCAAAATGAAACAATGCCGCATCAGACAGACAATCTTCTGAAACATCCACCGCTCCAAACAAATCATTTGCACCCGAATTATGCAAAAATATCCTGTCAACTCCGGGCATTGCAAGCACTACCGAATAAGAAGTTGATGCTTTCTTTGTTCGTACTACTTCCTTATCCGTATCATACTTATCAAGCATTGAACAAATCAAATCTCCAAATTCATCGCAACCGACCTTGCAAATCAAATTAGTATCAGCACCAAGTATTTTCATCGCAAGACCTGTATTGGAAACCGGTCCGCCCGTAGATATATTTGCATCCTTAACCTCTGCAACCTGCCCCGGTTTTAAAATATCAGTTATTTTATTTACCTTATCGCAAGTAAACACCGGAGTAATATCAAGACATATATGCCCCGCAACAACAACTCCTCTGTTCATTTGTAATCCTCCTCAGCACAACGGTAATGTTAAATAATTAGTAACTATTCAGAACACCATTCGCAAAATCGCCTTTTCAAGGCTTTTCTTTTGCTCATGTTGTTACTTCGCCATATAAAACTGCTCATAATATTCTTTGCAAGCAAAATATTTTGAGCAGTTTTGCATGGCTCTGA
>JAZLIP010000023.1:0-3686 GCA_045617445.1 Lachnospiraceae bacterium
GTCTTAAGTTTAAGATTAATCACAGCCTTGCCCGGAGTCGGATAGCCATTTACCTTCAAAGTGAAGTTTCCATCATCCTCCATTTCGTCAACTTCAAATATATCAAGAGAACTCTTCTGTGCATTAATGCTCAATCCATCATCATCTATCTCATTAGCGGATACGGCATTTTCCTTTGTTTTCTTATCTAAGAAAGATAATTTAAACTCATTATCAACATTATGCGTATTAACGGTTGCCGAAGTTTTGGATAATACAAATGACGGTCCCGACTTAACGGTAGGTATTGTAATCGGTTTATATACACGCTCTGTAAATCCCTCGTATTCTATCCATATATAACCATTTGCAGTTGACTTTGCAAACGATTTATCACTTTTTCTAACTGTAAATTCGTTTGTGTCGAGATTATAGTCTAACGTAAAATTATTTGCAAAACTATCATAATCACTTGTCCAATTACCGTCCTCATCAAGTTCCCTTTGGCTTGCAGTACGGGCTACATAATATTTATAGTTTGCAACAGACATTAATCCGCACTCTTTAACCTCAGCCTCAGATGGCTTGATGCTGTGTGAAAGTTTAACTTGACCAATCTTTTTAAAAAGCTCAGCACCATCATCTTCATCCTTATAGCACGTACTATTATAGAATATATTAATCTTACCTGATACAACCTTAATTGCAGGATTAAGCTTCTGGTTAATTACATTAAGAGTTTCAATCGGAATGTATGAAAATACGCCATTCTTTTTTTCGTCGTCATCACTCTGAACTCTTATATATAATTTATTCTTTCCTGTACGTACAAGCTTCAGTCCTTCTGTTACCTGAGCAACATCAACGGCACCGGGATTCGTGCAGCGCAAATAGTAATATGTATTACCATCTTCTCCATCACCTTCGTTTATTAGCTGTAAACCTTTAAATGTATCCGGATTACCCGAATTGCCAACATATAGTTCCGGAGATACTGTAAAATCGTCATACCCATCCACAGGAACAAATGTAATCAAAGTACCAAGCGATGATTGCTTATTTACAGTAATTTCACTTTCCTTAAGTCTTGGTGTATGATCATCAATTCTTATAATGTAATGTGCCTTACGTGTAATTGCAACATTCTTCTTATCTTTTTCAGAAGTTACTACGGAAACAGTAATCATTGTTTCACCGTACGCACCTTTTGGAATTGTAATCGTATTGCAATTATCTGTTGTTGTTTTCTTGGCAAGCTTGGCAACTGTTTCATCGGAACTTGTCCAAGTAGCCGTAGCGTAGATAGAATCTCCTTCGACAGTTGTAGCAGTAAGCCTTGCATCCAATGTTCTACTGCTTAAATTGATAGAGTTTGCAGCATATGGAAGTACAGGAACATCTTCCGTATAATCACGTGTATATTCACCGGTCTCCTCATTAAGTTCCCAAGGTCCATCATAAAAAGGCATCTCCTCCTCAATATCCGGTTCCGGCGCATCCTTTTCTACTCTGTCAACACAATTAATCTCCATATCCTTGACTTCTCTTTTTTCACCGACCTGAATAGGAATTTCAAGGCGGACTGTCGGATCTGACTTAAGAGTACAAATAACTGTGGATTTACCCGCTTCAACACCGGTAACAACACCATCCCCTGTAACCTTAACCGTATTGCCCTTTACCGAATAATTAAACATCCATTCGCCAAGGTCATAGTCGCCTACATCATATTGTCCCAACATTTTTCCGACAATATGAATTATACCTTTCTTGCCGGTACAGCTAACAGCGTAACCGCTTCCTGTTGGATAGTAAGACAATTCATCATCATACGCATCTATCGAATATGAGTTAATATGTCTGGCATACTCATTTGCAAGAACCTTACCGTCAAGTAAAACATTTGAACTTGGCATCGTAAATCCGTATTTAACATTTCCGTCACTGAATCCAAGATATTTAAAATCAACTCTTTCCCCGTCTACATTTTTTAATGAATCTCTAACCAAAAATCCCTGATTTACTTTAATTATAATTTCAATCTGAGTACCCGGCTTAATATCCTTATATGACTTAAGATTCGAAGTAACAGTTGAATGTGTTTGGAAGTCGCCTTTTTTAACAGAAAAATTCCACCCTGTATTAAGCGATACATATAGTTTAACCTTCATTTTTTCAGCATACGCTTTTACCTCACCGTCGTAACCTTTGATTGTCATTTGGGTTGGATTATCGAATGCAGTATCATCAATATAAACATCTTCAGCTAAGCTTTTATCATTTTTATAATTAAAGGTAGCTTCCGTAAGCTTAGTACATTCATTAAACGCACATTCGTTAACCGTTTTGAGTTTTTCGCCCAAATTTACTTTTGTAAGTGCGCTACATTTCTTAAATGCATATTCGTTAATTTCCTCAACATTTCTAAAATTAATTGTAGTCAGGCTGGTACACGATTCAAAGGCTTTTTCTGAAATAGTCTTTGCATTCTTGCCAAAATTAACGGTTTTAAGACTTTTACATTGTGCAAAAGCACTTTCAGGTACTTCTTCTGTTTTATCAGATATTGTTACACTCGTTAAATCTGCGCATGATGAAAATACCCCAGCGCCAAGTTCCAATTCAGTCTCGCTATCCAAAGCACTACCAAGCTTAGCAAAAGTGAAACTTGAAAAACCGGTATTACTAAATGCACCGTCACCAATAGAAGAAACCTTAGTGCCCCCAACAATATTGCTTTCACGTTTAAGTGCTGTACAATCTTTAAAAGCGTAATTACCTATTGTTGTAACGTTTGAGAGACCTACCGATGTAAGCTTATCACAACCCAAGAAACAATTTTCAGGAATTGCGTCAAGTGATTGCGGTGCCGAAAAAGCAACAATTGATGAATTTGCAAATGCACCTTCTTCAATAGTTTTAAGCCGACTGTTAGCAGGAATATTTACAACCGAAATCTTTGTGTTTTCCTTAAAAAGATCATCGCACGCTGGTATTGTAGTAACTTTTGCCGGAATTGTAACTTCAGTTACATTCATATCTTTCAACGAATTAATGCCGCTCTTTAATTTAAGCTCCGAACTATCAACCTCAAAATACGGATTATCTTCCATCAATTGCAAACTATTCTCAGACACTTTCACATTCTCACTTACAGTATCAGGAAGTTCATCGGACAAATTATCTGACACCGAATTTCCGATAGCAATTTCATCTAAGCCACTGCCATCTGCTTCATCGGTAATAATTTCATCGGTAATAATTTCATCAGTCAAACCTTCTTCATCCGTAAGTAAAACATCATCAACCATTTCCTCAGCGAAATCAGCTTCGTCAGCATAAATAACGTCGCCCTCCTCTTCCGACTGCAGGAGAAGTTCATCCAACATCAATGCCTTAGCATCAACATTTGTAGATGTAACAACCATTGCCGCGCAAAGCAAGGCTGCCATAAATTTCTTTCCTTTCACACTAATTCCTCCTTAAATAATAAATAATTTTAATCCCCAATTACTAAACTACATTGTAAGCATTTGCTGACATTTAGTCACTTTTATGCACACATACAATTTAATTTTGTAACTATTCAGAACACCATTCGCAAAATCGCCTTTTCAAGGCTTTTCTTTTGCTCATGTTGTTACTTCGCCATATAAAACTGCTCATAATATTCTTTGCAAGCAAAATATTTTGAGCAGTTTTGCATG
>JAZLIP010000024.1:0-15607 GCA_045617445.1 Lachnospiraceae bacterium
AGTTTGAAGGCGACGCAAAAGCAACAAGACGTATAAGACCCCTATGAAATCGCACCGCTCTCAAACCTTTTCTCTATATACCTGAATCCCTCTGAGTTTAAGACCCCTATGAAATCGCACCGCTCTCAAACGATACTGATGCTCCATCAAACGTAGTATATGTTTAAGACCCCTATGAAATCGCACCGCTCTCAAACCTCAAATCAAAATTTGGGAACACGACCCGCATCGCCGAAAGCAGTATGTTCATAGAAGTACGCAGTGTATTTCTCTCACTGAGATAAACCATATTTAATTGTCAATGTACATCGCAAATCCACACATATCTTTATCTATTATAACTCTTTTTTCGTGTTTGCAAAATCCATATTCACAATTATCAACCAACAATACTTTAAATTGTTTCCGGAGTATTGTATCCATAAAAGCTTGCGTTTCTTCATCATCAATATAGCTTCTCAAATTAATCATAATGAACAGCTTATCTTTATCATACTCCCGAACAAGTTCCATATAATCAATTATTTTTTCACACAGATTGGAATAATCATCTTCAAATTCCATACCAACCGATTTAATGATATTACCTATTGATAGTTTGGAAAATGTAATATTTCCAACCATATTTTCCGTAATATTCCAGAGATATTTTTCTATATTGGCAATCTCGCGCATCGTATATTCGTAATATTCCGGTTCATTAGCCAACTTTTCTGCCGAAGCCACCAATTTGTTCACTAAATGCTTCCTATTAATTTCAAACGGAATAAACTGCGACAGCATTTCAACATTTTTTGAAACAGCAAGCGGAATATCATTCTCGGACAATACGGTATTGCCTTCCCAGCCTTCCAATTGCACATATATATCCTTACAAAAATCCGAAAACATCCTCTGATTCTCAATTACAACCGTATTAACTTCCGTATCAGCAAATTCAAACACACAATCAAACATTGGATTAACAATTTTCATAGAACCACCACTCTGTCTTCTGTATCTATTACGTCCTTTTTCCACTCCCCGGTAATATAGTTCATTTTAGTAAACTGATTTTCGGTAACCATAAGTGACTGAACAAGGCCATTTGGCGGTTTATTATTCATCAACAAATTAGTAACTGACTTTTCTACTGTCGGAGATGTAATCATCTTTGTATATACGGATTCCTGCAACATAATAAAACCATTCTTAATAAGACATTTTCTAAATGCCCTATAGTTTCTCTTATCTTCACCCGTAAGTGTCGGGAGATCAAAAAAAACCAAAATTCGCATAAACCTAAATCCACTCATATTATTCTGTAAAATTTTATCCTCGATGGATCACAATCATTAATAGCATCAAAAACACTCTTAGTATAAATCCTAATTGCATTATCTAACATTTGTCTCGATTCATCTATATGTACGTATTGAGACATAACGCCCCATAATTTATGTTTCTCATCAGGTCCAAATTCTGTTGGCATTCCTTCCTTTACCAATCGGTCTACAACTATTCTGAAAGGTTCCATTAAATCGCAGGCAAGATTAAAATGATTAAACATATTGCTATGAAAGATTCCAAGCTGGGTTAAATATCCATTAGCAGATATTTCTCTCGTAAAGGAAGACAATATAATGCTGTATCCGTAATTCAGGGCAGCATTAATGCTATTATCGGCACTTCTCGTGAAATCCATTCCGAATAATGCATTGAAATATACCTTTGCCGCATGCCCTTCCCTATTGGATGCATCCAGAAGTTCTACCTGTCCTATATAGGATTCAAGAAGCCCTGCCTCCTTAGCTTTTCCTATTTGTTCAAGATACTCCGACTGTTTCCTTATTTTCTCGCTTATTATTTCCTGCCAAATCAAAGCCTTCACATCATCTCTCCAGGAAACTTGAGTCCTAATCTTTGCTGAACTGTCATGACTTCCATGATGTGGTATTAATTCGGCACACGGATTACGCTTTGAATCGCAGAAAATAACCTTGACCTTCTTTTCCGTAAGCACTTCAAGCAGGCAACCGGTCATTGATACTTGCGGATTCTCAACAAGAAGAACCGAAATTTCATCCACCAGTATTCTCTTTGTTTCAATACCGCGCACTACAAGATAACCCATCTTGTAATCAAGCTTCGACTGATTACTGATAATTACCGTTCGCCAGCTCATAGTAAATCAAGCAGATTCTCAGACTGCCTCTCCCAAATTCCTGATGGCGAAATATCAATTAATCTTACATCACTGTAATTTTTCTTCCAATTGACTATATTCGAACTAAGACCATGGGTCGCAGCTACTTTCGACATACCTCCAATATAAGTCAAATCAACACCACGTGTTGAATTTCTTCCAAAAGTATCAAGAATATTAAGTAAAACCACTACCTGTTTATTTAACTCTAACATTTCAAATTCATCACGACCATTAATCAAAACATCAATAGGTTTGTTTATTCTATTCTTATATATCGAATTCTGATATTTGCTTATAAATACATCATACAACTCAAGGTTCTTTTCCTTATTTACAATGTCAAATTTTTCATCATATACATATTTAGAGTTGTTGCTGATTTTCTCACTATATTTTTCTGTTTTCTTAATGTAATCAACCCAATCAGGAGATATTGCAAACTGCATAATTCCCTGTGCAATAAGACCTTTTCCACCGCTGGCAATTCCTGTAATACATACCCTGAAACCATCAAGTGATAATACCGTATTTACTTTCCACGGACGCATACCCATAGGGAATGAAACTTCATCAACATCTTTTCCAATTATATGTTTTAAGCGTACAAACGAATATTCCTTCGCATATACTTCATCCTCCAGAAAACGCTTACCATGAAGTAATTCAACCGACATAATTATGACAGAAGTTTTTTTGCCCTGCCTATATTTGACCGGAATATAGAACATTGCTCCCGCCTTATTATATCCTCCATACTTTTCAGTCGAAAGACCTTTCTTTCTTGGAACCAAACCTTCTGCCTTGGCTACCGGCATTTGATCAAACAATCCACCATGTTTAAAAAATGCATACTTCACAAAATGTGCATTATTCTTAGTTGCCAATCTTCTGACTTTTTCCAGCATTTGTGCATTCCACACAATTTCATCCCCGCATATAACATCGTGAGTAAAAATTATTTTAGGATTAACACTATATTTCTGATTAACATTAAACCATTTCTTTGTAAATCGCATATTATACACATTACCTGTTACTATGTTAAGATATGCATCAACCGCATGATGAAGATCATTCACACGACGTGATTTATATATGTCAAAGTCATGTCTGAAATCAGATGCAACCTTTGCCTTACAGTAAATAATCTCCGCCTCCGAATACTTTTCGCCCAATATAGTTGCAATCGCTTTAGTGGCCTGCGTCGTTTCGACATATTGGCGACTGATAAATCCCATTTTTTCGTCATCCGAAAACGGTGTGCTTCTTGTCAATCGCTTGTATTTATTCTCGGATATAAGTTTCTTGTCATATAGATATTTCCAAAAAGAAGACATTTTATTCCTGATAACAGCATTTATGGGATATGTATCACTCTTAGCACCATTTTTCTCAGATAATACAAGAACTTTGTTGTTAATAATGCTATCATCCGTAACATATGCCTGTGGATAAATGTGGTCAATATCGTACAGTTTAGTTCCAAGTTCCTCAATTCGAATAATTTCACCTGTATACATACATTTACCCAACTGCATGTAGTAAAGGAACAGTTTATCACTTTGGAGCTTACTATTCGCATAATCTCCCATATCTTCAAGTTGTTTTCTTAATTCTCTAACATCTACATCATTGCATTCCTTATAAAGACTCAGAATTTGTTCCAATCGAGAATTTTTTCGTTTCCCCTTCTCTCTGTCGTCAGCACTTCTTGCCATTTCCACAAATATCTTATCAGGCTTACCGAACGCCTTTTCAATATCCTTAAGAATAGCTAATGTCCTGTATATCGGACGCCTTACTGCATTTGAAATATACATATCATCCAAACGTTCTGACAATTTATTACTATTTACGGAATAGTATTCAATCTGATAATTTTCAATTTCATTTTTGAATGTAAAATACTCATCTGACAGAATCAATTCACTTAAATTGTATTGTGTATTCCATAAAGCGCCAATAACCGTAAAGACTTCACCTGTTTGCTTATTACAACCTTCAATACCATTAAGTAATTTTCCCGACAATCTACCAAAATCATTGAGCTTAATGCTGCAAATATATTTAACATCATCTTCCGAAAGATTAGGATAGTTTGTGACCAGCCATCTCTTGAGTCGTCCCTTTTCTTCAGAATATGTAGAACGTTCAATTACTCTCTCAACTTCACTTTCCGAAAGTACCTTGTTCTCAAGCAAGCGTTTAAATGCTATCAAAGAAGACAATGTACCATTTATGTTTATATCAACACCCGCAACCTGCTCTTCCTCTGTTTTATCAATAAAACCATTAGAAATAAGATAATCGAGTAATCTACGTTTAGTCACTTTCTTATAACGCACAAACAAATCATTAAATATTGACTGCTTAAGTTCCACCGATATACGTTGACCATTAATGCTTATATTATTAATCTCATTTAAAACAACAAACTTTTGATATAACAAGGAAGCTTTAGGCAAGACATCTTCTCCCGGCAAATATGTACACACATTCGTCATACGCCTGATAAATTCCTGTTCACTCGCATCCAAATCAACAATCTCGGAAAAATTCCATGGATAAATCTTACCGCTTGCTCCGGGATATTTCTTCAACCAGGCATGGCTCGAATGTGCATTAAGTGGACCAACAAAATACGGAATTCTAAAAGTAAATACCGACAAGATCTTATCAATTGCTGAATATCCATCTTCAACATTTTTAAGCCACGGCAAATATTCCTTGGCATTATTCAATATTGACTTCAATTCATATAAATATAATTGATACGGAATAACACGATTATCTGTATTTTTCTGTTTTGGGAGGAAGTTTCTTAACTGAATGCGTTCTCTAATACCACCAAGTACAGCACTATCTTCTTCATCCCCAAAATCTTTAAGAAGTCCCAGCAAATATTTCGAAAAATCCTCCAAGGAGACGCTGCCTTTACCGCCTTTTACGTATGAACCGTATTTACCGCCATTATCATCACGGAACACTTCATTATACTTTTCAGGACAGTATTTACGAATTACCGTTTTCAGCAAAGTCAAATCATCACTATGGCATCGATATACAGCTACTTTTGCTTCAGAAATTGTTTCATGATTTCCAAGTACATCCACAAGTGTAGCCCAATCCGAAATACTTCTAAGTGCCATTACCAATTCCATATCCTCACCGATTTCAGACGCAACTTCCATAAATTTGTCATCATCCATTTTAAGAGATATAGAGCCAAATTCATCATATTCATCTTTACCAAACAAATCCTTAAGCTTATAGCTTCCCCCAGCAATCAGTTTAAGTATACCTTCTCTACTGTAAGGGAATATATCCGTCACTTCTTTTGTCGGCTTCGCTGTTCCAAATAAGCGTTCTTTAAGTAATGCATATTTATTATTTACGCCTATTCTTTGTTTAATTATATTGCCTATTTCCGGATCGTATTCGCAATCCCAAGGTTTCTCCGCATCAAAAAAGTCAATGAAATTGCTATATACCGATTCAAAATCTTTTATTGAGTTCAAATTATCCAAGCTGATATTACTTAGGAAATGTCCCCTGTGAGCCACGAGCCAGACAACAGCCAGATACACAATTCTTACATCATGTGCTTTTCTATTATTCATCAAGTCAACTATCAAATGATGAATTGTAGGATAAGCATTATAGTAATCAGCATCTGTATAGTCCTCATCTACAAAAAGAGTAAATTCGTCCTCGACATCTTCTCTATAAAGCATACTTTCCTTAAGCCTTTGATAAAATTTAGAGTCAACTTTCTCAATTTCAACTGCAAAAATGTCTTGAATAAGTTTTATTCTCTGTTTCTTTCTATCCAATCTTCTTCTGGCAGTTCTAAACGTCCTGCGTTCATCCGCCAACGCGCCCTCGTCAAATATGCACGACCCCCATGCCGGTTCACCGCAATGTTTCAAAATATCATACTCATTGTTTGTAACAGCATATCCAACCGAATTTGTACCAATATCCAACCCAACATAAATTTTTGAATCCATATAGACAAAACCTCCTTATAGTGATATTCTATTAATGTAATTTCATAGACCCCTATGAAATCACACCGCGAGTTCAAATAAAAGTTTACTCAAATCACCGGTTTTTCCGGTAGCACAGTGTGTGTATAAAAAAGTCTCTCTTAGAGGCTTTTTTATTTATGATAAAAACCAAGGCAGATGTAACGTACTTTTCTTTGCGAAAACGACTCAACACATTCACACTACTACTATTATTTCATGTTTTATTCTTTCATGTGTGACATATTTTGGACTCATATGTGCTTTTTTCATGTTTTAATTAAATGATAACGTAACTATTCAAAAAAACGTTCATAGTATTTCCTCCGGTACTGCATCCTCTATAATGATACCACATACAATTCTTTTTACCACAAAAAAAGCCACCTAATAAACTCAGATGGCATTCATAAATTATAATGCGGGTGACAGGACTTGAACCTGCACGGTCGCCCACCAGAACCTAAATCTGGCGCGTCTGCCAATTCCGCCACACCCGCATGTCTAACTTCAGCTTCTAAAAAGAGAAACACTAGTATATTAACAAATCACAGTTTATTTTTCAACTGTTTTTCTTGAGTTTCTTTGCAAATACATTTATAATATTTTTATGGAATTGAGTGATTTTTTGCTCTACCTTTTCAAATTCACAGTAAATATCAGGAGGTAACATGTATGAGCCTACAAGAAATGAAAATCTATTCAAAAGAGTTCCCTGAAATTGCATTACGCGTATTACCCGGACACTTTATGACATCCAATTCACACGTAAATTACTATGTTGATATGACCATGATGAAGAACCGTCGTTCCGAAGCACAGGCTGTTGCCAAAGCAATTGCCTCTAAATATAGTACAACAACTATTGTTGATACAATTGTATGTTTGGACGGATGTGAAGTTATCGGCGCGTACCTTGCCGAAGAATTGACGAACGCAGGAATTCACTCAATGAATGCACATAAAACAATTTATATCACAAGTCCTGAGTTCAATTCGAGCGGACAGATTATTTTCAGGCAAAACCTTCTACCTATGATTGAGAACAAACATGTATTGCTTCTTCTTGCATCAACCACAACAGGAAAAACTCTTCTCAAGGCACTTAATTGCATTGATTACTATAAAGGCGATGTCACAGGCATTACTTCTATTTTCTCAGCAGTAACAAAAGCTGCCGGAATGCCTGTAAATTATTTGTTCAGTGCCTCCGATTTGCAAGACTACAAAGTATATAATCACGAAGATTGCCCAATGTGCCAGAAACGAATCCCTATTGATGCAATGGTAAACGGATTTGGTTATTCAACTGTTTGATATGATATATTTTTCATAGACTACCAAGTAAAAATGCCCTATCAGGTTAACCCCGATAAGGCATTTTTACTATTCGTATCTAATTGATTGTTCCGAATCGGTTACATAATAAACAACCTGACACTCTGATCATTACAATCAAGCGGAATCATATTTTCACTGAGCGCTTCCATACTCGTATCTTCAAGCAAATATGGTTGCTGATGGAACTGCAACATCTGTTCCCCTTCCGGCAGAACTTCATTTGCCTTCCAAACCTCCGAGGTTCCGGCCTTAAGTAACTTCGATTCATAAATTTTGTTTTCGCTGACATCATAAATCTGATATTGCATATAAATATTCATTTCAGCATTATCAATTTCATTTCTAAGATACAATGGCATATTAGCAGAAACGGTAATGGCTTCACCCTCATAGCCCGTAAAATACGTCATCCGTCTACTATTCACCGTTTTTTGAGATTCGTCAGTTTCTTCCAAATGTTCTTCCAAAACACTATCTTCTAAAACAACCGGTGCAGAAACAACAGGCGGTGGGACAGGAATTGCCTCGGGATTTGCGGTTTTATTCCTATACAAATACAGCGCACCAACAATACAGAACGGAATCAAAATCACAAGAAAAACAGCCATAGCAATCAGTAGTCCTTCACTACTCTTTTCTTCATTTGAATTTCTATCCAAACGCATGGTTTCATCTGTATCAGATTCATCCGTAAATACATTCATATCATCATACATTGATTATTCTCCCACAAAAACTTATAGTTACTGTTTGGTCCCCAACAGTAACAACTTATACTTTCAACCATCATCACAACTAATACATTATATATCAGTAGTTAAATTTTTTCTATACAGGCTTCAATCGGCAACCCATTATATGAAGAAAGTATTTCCAAATTATCCGATATAAGTCTTCCCAAACCATCAGTGGCCTTGATTGCCGCCTCCTCAAGGCCTTTTCCTGCCAAAATTTCCGAAATAATAATTGCAGAGAAAATATCGCCGGTTCCATTAACTTTGACCGGTATCTCCTTATATGGAAGTTTAAAGCAATGCTCTGTACCCGTTTCATACCCGATTACAGCCTTCGTGGCATTACCATTCTCATTTAATGGTACACTTGTAATCAATACAGAACCCGCGCCAAGAGCATGCAGTGATTTAGCAATCTTATATGCATCATTCTCAAGATATCCTTCTTCGCTGTAATTTGCACCTGTAAGGAAACATGCCTCCGTAATATTGGGCACAATCACATCCGCAACAGCTATGATTGCTCTCATCAAATCAATTCGGTGTTCCGTTATCGAATTATACAGTTTGCCGTTATCCGCCATTATCGGATCGGCAACAACCAATGCTCCCTTATCCGACTGTTCACGCAAATACTCCGCAATAAATTCCGTCTGACAATCGTTAGCAATAAATCCGGTCGCCACCACATCAAATTCAAATCCAAGCTCTCTCCATGTTTGCAGAGCCTCCTTCATATATTCCGTCGTATCAAATCTTGCACATTTGCCGTAATTAAGTGTATTTGAAAGAAGCACCGTCGGCAAGCAGAAAATCTCATACTTTTCACGTGCCAACACAGGTAGCATTGCAGACAGTGCAACCCTGCCATATCCCGGCATATCATTTATCAGTAATATTTTCTTGGTTTTTTCCATACTCTGCCTCTCTAAATATTTAATGCTATCGGTGAATTTGAAATACATCAAATATTCCCGCCTTGCTCAATGCATTTCGTATAGGAAGATAAAGAAGACTTACCACCAGCACGGATGCCAACGCATTTACACCCGTTGAAAGCACATTCCATGTAAGCACCAGCTCGGCAGCGTTCTTACCGATAATCAAAATATTGTAAACATATCCAAATAAAGGATCAAAAATGAAATTAAAAAGCATCCCTAACGAAGCTGCAATAACCGTCCACTTTTTGATATGCTTCCTGTCATTTGTCATATTGATTTTTCCGATTTTATGAGCTACTGTGCCCGAAATAAATCCAATAAGGAATTTAAGAATAATGGTCTTTGGCGCATACATAACATATTCAGGAACAAACAGGTCACCCATTCCCATTCCAAGAGCACCGGCAATTCCACCACACTTTCCGTCAATAAGGAGTGCCGCCAAAATACATACAGCATTTCCAAGATGGAAAGACGTCGCAGTACCTCCGGGTAATGGGATTTTTATTTGCAGAAATGTAAAAACAACATACGCCAACGCACCCATAACTGCAGTAAAACTCGTCTTTAACAATTGTTTTTTCTTCATTTATTTAACACCACCATTTACAATCATTACTAATGAAACTATAATATCTATTTGAACATAGTGAAATACTCAGAATGGAATAATTTTATATGTCCAATTTGTACATTGAACTTTATACCAAAATCAAAGATGATATTTTAAAGGGGACTTTTCCATACGGTTCCAAGCTTCCTTCCAAACGGCAGTTATGCGATGACTACAATCTCAGCGTAATCACAATTGAACACGCCATTGAATTGCTAAAGGAAGAAGGCTACATAGAGGCAAAGCAGCGCAGCGGTTACTACGTTTCCTACAACGAAGACGACAATTACCGGGTTGCATCGCACAAACCATTAGAAGAAGCCGTAATTCATCCAAAGCCCCCGCATATAGATGCTTCCTCCTGCTTTCCATTTGGAATTTATTCCAAAACAATACGACACGTTTTAACAGTCAAAGGCGAAAGTATTTTTACCAAAAGTCCAAACAAAGGAATACTTGAACTCAGAGAAGCAATTTCAAAATATCTTGCCAGAAACCGCAATCTTTATATTACACCGGAGCAAATAGTAATCGGTTCCGGTGCCGAGTATCTTTACGGTCTTGCAATTCAAGTTTTCGGGCGGAATTTGATTTACGGAATAGAAAAACCTTCTTACGAAAAAATCGAAAAGGTATATACTGCAAATGATGTACAATTACGGCTTCTTGCGCTTGGTAAAGACGGAATACATTCCTCGGAGCTTAGGATAACAGATGCAAATGTTCTTCATATTACCCCCTACAGAAGCTATCCCTCCGGTATTACCGCAACTGCTGCCAAGCGACGGGAATACATACGTTGGGCCTCAAGCGATAATCGCTACATCATTGAAGATGATTTTGAATCGGAATTTACACCCTCAAAGAAACCGCAGGAGACCGTATTTTCATTATCGCAGAATGGCAATGTAATCTATATCAACACCTTTACCAAAACCATAGCACCTTCCATGCGAATAGGTTATATGGTACTTCCGTCAAAACTGCTTGACAAATACGAAGAACGGGCAAGCTTCTACTCTTGCTCTGTTCCGACCTTTGACCAATACGTTTTGGCAGAGTTTATAGATACAGGTGACTTTGAACGACATATTAATCGAGTAAGGCGTAAAAACAGACAAACTCTTACAAATAAATGACACTTGATTGGAGACGCAATGAGTAATTCAGAAAATCCGGAAACAAACGCAAACCAAAAACGGCAAGAGGAAAAATACCGTCAAATGACTGAAACTCCTGTTCAAAAATTAATACTCAAACTATCTGTTCCAACTATCTTAAGTATGTTAATTACCACAATCTACAATATGGCAGATACATACTTTGTTGGAAAAATCAACACTCAGGCAACTGCTGCCGTCGGAGTTTCTTTTTCGGTAATGGCAATACTTCAGGCAGTCGGTTTCTTCTTCGGACACGGTTCCGGAAACTATATTTCAAGAATGTTGGGCAAAAAAGATATAAAACACGCAGAAGGAATGGCAATATATGGACTTGTTGTTTGCTTTCTTACCGGAATTGTCATAGGCGGGTTAGGGCTTATTTTCATAACCCCGCTTTCAACTCTGCTCGGTTCTACCAAAACAATTCTTCCTTATACGAAGAGTTACCTTGGTATCATCCTGCTTGCCACCCCATTCACAATGTCATCCTTCGTATTAAACAACCAACTGCGTTTTCAAGGAAGAGCCAACATGGCCATGGTTGGAATTGTGACCGGTGGAATTCTAAACCTAATCCTCGACCCACTGTTTATCTTTGTTTGTAAACTTGGTATAAAGGGAGCCGCACTTGCAACCATAACCGGACAGATAATCAGTTTCTTTGTTCTCCTTACAATGGCAACAAAGAAGGGCAGCATTAATTTGTCATTCAAGAATCTTTCTATTACAAGATTCTACTTACTCGAAGTTACAAGAGGCGGATTCCCTTCACTTTGCAGACAAGGACTCGGAAGTGTTGCCACTATCTGTCTAAACCATTCAGCTGCCGCGTACGGTGATGCTGCAATTGCGGCAATGTCCGTTGTTTCAAGAATCGTACTCTTTGCGAACTCCGTACTGATTGGTTTTGGTCAGGGCTTTCAGCCGGTGTGCGGATACAATTACGGTGCCAAACTCTACAAACGGGTTTATGACGGTTTTGTTTTCTGCGTAAAATATTCCTTTGTATTTTTATTGGGTGTTGCATTAATATTCTTTGCTTTTCCTGACACTTTGGTTGAATTCTTTAGAAATGATTCTGATGTGATTGCAATCGGAGCTGTTGCGCTCAGATACCAATGCATAACATTACCGTTAAGCTCATTTATCGTTCTTTCAAATATGATGCTTCAATCCATGGGGCTTGCCAAGAAAGCTTCCATCGTTGCTTCTGCCAAACAGGGATTATTCTTCATCCCGCTCATTATCATTTTGCCACGTATTTTTGGACTTACCGGTATCGAAGTATGTCAGATGATTTCAGACATTTGTGCTTTTAGCCTGACACTTCCGATTTCAGTTTCGGTGCTTCGCATATTAAAAACAGGAAGCAAAGCAGAATAATCTTATAAACGGTATCATTTTTTTCCGACATAAATTGACGGACCGTCACTGTTACACGCGTAGTAATCCATCATAAGACCCACAACATTGCAGTAACTGGCGATTCCGTCTTCAACACCGTTTAATTTCAATGTTGCCTGCGTTATTGCTTTTCCGCTCTTCTTTGCCGCGGATGTTTTTACAACAGCCTTTGCTTCCACCTTTTTCCACGCTTCCGGTGTCAGAAAAACATTATCATGTTTAACAAGGCTCGAAATTGCAACATGTGATGAATAAACCGATTTATCATTGTTTATTGATTTTTTGTAATCGCGGTCTATGTAATTGAGTACAGATAAGTAGCCGCTATATCTAAAGAACACATCTTCCGAATTAATACAAGCAAGAAACGAAATCATATTTGCCTCATCTTCAAGTATAAAACCTTTTGTATGCGCAAGCTCATGGCAAATAGTCGAAGGTCGATTAATGATATACATAACATCATTATAGCTTGCCTCCATTGAAAACGGGAAATAGTAGCCTTCCAAATACTGCTGGCTGAAATACGAACTGGCCTGCAGAACCTTCGGTGTATTATAATATCCCGCTAATTGCGGATAATACATCCCAAGTCGCTGCATGCATCTGATCGCTTCTTCCGCGAAGTCACCATTGTATACAACTAAACCATTCTCATCACGCTTAACTTCCTTCGAAAGCTCATTTGCTTTTCTTACAACCATATCTCTAAGCCTTGCAAGTTCATTCGTAGTATACTCTCTCTCCCCCAAAACATACTCATTCAAATATTTATCTCTGAAGCCGTTCCCATGATAAAGTACGAAGCAGTTAAGTGTCATCACCAAAGTCACAACAGAAGCAATAAGTGCCATCGCTCTCACATATTTTCTGTAGAAAGCATGAAATCCGATTCTTCCTCCGGCAAGAAACAAAACAATCCCGACAACTGAAAGTAAAACCAGCAATACTACAAGCAATATTCCAATCACAAGCATCATTTCACCGACTGCCTTACCTGTGAGTTCGGTAAACAAGCCAAATACAGGTCCCCAAATCGGAAAAATATTCTGTATATAGAAATCGCAAAAAGTCACAGAATTCCAAGCAACAACATTCAATACTAATGTCAGCAACATTACACATATAATTGTTTTACTGCATCCGTTCAATTTAACCTTCATACAGTTTCCTCGTATTCTTTCGCCAAAACCACCATCATTTTTCAATGCCAATCTAGTAATAATGTATATCAAAAATATGAAGTGCCTATGATTACTTGTGAACTTTTTGTGAACTTTAACAAGATATTGTGTTGTTAAGTTTATTCTTTGTACATATTGTGTAATTTCAGACGTCAACTTCTATTATATACCATGTTTCTGTAAACCAAACTAAATAGATTTGACAGTACACCAAAGTTAATATAACATGATACAAGGGTCAAAGGGTCAAGCAAACCTCTTGCCCAACATAATATCATCAACTCAATCATTAGAACGGTTATTTGGAGGTAAATTTATGAGCGAATTTGATAGCGATTCAAGAAACAGTGAGAGCTTCTACACCGAAAGCACAAGCAGTGAAAACATAAACACTCAAAATTCAAACAGCGAGAAAAACATAAACACTCAAAATTCAAACAACGAGAGCTTCTACACCGAAAGCACCACCTCACATTCCGGGAATTATACATTTACCGAAAACTCTGAATATGATTCACAATATCAGTTTGACGAAAACAATTCCGAATATTTAGGATTTGCAATCACTTCTTTGGTTACAGGCATTTGCTCCCTGGTCTGTTGTTGCAGCGGATTAAATTCCATTTTATCAATTTTGGGAATAGTCTTTGGTGCCATATATTTAAGCAAAGGTTTCAAGAAGGGAAAAGGTATGGCAATTGCCGGAATAGTATGCAGCGCAATAAGCTTATTACTTGTAGTCGTTTTACTTATATTGGGACTTTTGGGCGGTGTGATTTCCGCAATCCCATCTTATTTTGATACAATTTATGATACAATTTTGTAAAATTCTGTTAACTTTTTTTGATTTTCGAGTATAATATCTTTCGGAGAGATGAGTTTGGAAACCGGTTTTCAAGCTGTTTTGCCGGATTCAAATCCACAGACATTCTGAACTCATATGGAGATAAATCATGACTATTACAAAACAAATCAAAAACCAAATCGAAAGCGATATAATTTCCGATAGCGGCATTATACAAAAAAAAGACAAATTGAGCACCATTGTAATAATTTCGTGTTCTGTCATATCATTGGTTCTTATTATATTAGGTTGTGCTTTGTTTATCTCATTATGAAAGGTGTGAATTAATGACTAATTTAGATCATTTCAAAAAGAGAATATATGAAATAGTTGAAGTCGGAGCAAAAGGCGATATTGCAAGTAAAGCTTACGACATTATGATACTGACAGCGGTACTTGTAGGCCTGTTGCCTCTTACAATCAAAACTTCAAATCAAATTGCGGTTATTATAGACGTATTAACGCTTATATTATTTCTTTTTGATTACGCAATCCGTATATTTACTTCTGATTACAAAATGGGTGTGAAGAGCTATAAAGCATATGTTTACTACGCATTTACTCCAATGGCAATTGTAGATTTGCTTTCAATCTCACCGGTTCTTACTTTTCTGGTACCCGGTCATACGGTATTGAATCTGTTTAGAATTTTCAGAGTGCTCCAATTGCTCAAGCTTGTACGTTATTCTAAAACTTTGGTGATAATATCAAATGTAATGCGAAAGGTCAAGAAGCAAATCACAGCAGTAATCCTGCTAACGGTAGTCTACATAGTTGCTACAGCGCTTATAATCTTTCAAGTCGAACCCGATTTGTTTGATAACTTTTTGGATGCAATATATTGGTCGGCAGTTTCAATTACAACTATCGGATATGGTGATATTTCACCGGTATCAAATTGGGCAGAATAATAACCATTGTGTCCGCATTGGTAGGTATGTCGGTAATCGCATTACCAACCGGTATAATCACAGCCGCCTACACACAGGAAATATCCAAGAAAAAAGGTGCACACGAATTATGAATTCAAATGTAACTATTCAGAACACCATTCGCAAAATCGCCTTTTCAAGGCTTTTCTTTTGCTCATGTTGTTACTTCGCCATATAAAACTGCTCATAATATTCTTTGCAAGCAAAATATTTTGAGCAGTTTTGCATGGCT
>JAZLIP010000025.1:0-2067 GCA_045617445.1 Lachnospiraceae bacterium
TTAACGTATGTCTTACAACCGAGTTGCTTGCACAGTTCCATAAATTCATGAGTACCGAAACTGTTATCTTCGACAACACCGCCCCAGTTGGTATTAATCATTTTCTTTCTGCTTTCTTTGGGGCCTATGCCGTCTTTCCAGTGATATTCATCGGCAAAACATCCTCCGGGCCACCTTAATACGGGAATTTTCATTTCCTTTAATGCTTCGACAACATCATTTCTCATGCCGTTGGTATTTGGAATATCGGAATTTTCTCCAACGTATATACCTTCATATATGCATCTTCCCAAATGCTCGGAGAAGTGTCCCTGAAGTTCCGGATTAATGTGTCCTACTTTGTTATTGGTATTAATGGTATGCTTAAACATGGTAATCCTCCCTTATTTTAAAAACTGAAGTTTTTCTTTTTCACAGGCTAGTGTTATGGAACTGCTTTTCATTGTGACTTCGCCGTCGGTATGTACCCAAAGCGGTTCTTTGGCTTCAATGTGTATTTTATGTCCGGAATACTTTTCAATACCCTTATACTTAAAATGTTTACCCTTTAAAGCCTTTGGTAAAGCAGCCAGGACGGTTCTTTTTGAAATATCACTTACGGCACATACATCGATTATTCCGTCGTGATAGTCGGCATTCGGGCAGAACATAAAACCACCACCTTCATATTGATGAATCATGCATGCTGCAAAAAGGAAATTAGGCAAATCTATTTTCTTTTCGTCGTCTATTGTCATAACGCAGTCGTGAAGTTTGGTTGTCAGCAACTGTTTTAATGAAATGCAAAGATATACCAGCTTGCCGAGTCCGAATCGATTCAGTACTTTTTTGATGGGTGAAACGAGAGCCTCTTCACAGATGGCAGCATCATATCCTATTCCGCAACTTACATCAAAATATCGTTTGCTTATAAGGTTTTCTTCATGCAATCTTGATAATTGCTTTGAGGTTGAATCATATGTCAAAATTCCGAGGTCCATTCGAACGGGTTCGCTACAATCCAAAATATTGTTTAGACATTTAACAGGGTCTCCCGGGAGTTTCAAATCTCTGGCCAAATCATTGCTGGAACCTGTTGGAATGTATCCTAACCAAACACGATCGAAATCATTGATGCCCTGAAGTGCTTCGTTAAGAGTTCCATCACCGCCAAGCACAATAAGCTTTAAAATTGCATTTGGACTTGAGGCCAGCACGTAGCCTGACAAATCTTTTACGAGTTTAATTACGTGTCCGGGCTTTTTGGAAAAGACTACTTTGTAATCGATGCCACGGTCAACCAATATGGGTTCCAAATCGGACCATATCTTCTTTCCTTTTCCTGTTTTTGAAGCGGGATTGACAATTATGTGATACATTGAATTTCCTTTCTGAAACTTCGTTGCGTAAATCATCACTTCATTATAGTAAAGAATTGAGATTTATGCTATACTTTTAGCCGTTAGGTTTTGAACAAAACAGTTAAAGAATAAAGGAGAGTTATCATGTATTCATTGGACGAAGTAAGAAATGTTGATCCTGAGATTGCACAGGCGATAGTTGATGAGCAACAACGTCAGAATTCACACATCGAACTGATTGCATCCGAAAACTGGGTTTCAAAGGCAGTTATGGCTGCAATGGGAAGCCCGCTTACCAATAAGTATGCAGAAGGTTATCCGGGCAAGAGATACTATGGTGGCTGTGAATGTGTTGATGTGGTCGAGGAACTCGCAAGAGAACGCGCCAAGAAACTGTTTGGTTGCGACTATGTTAATGTTCAACCCCATTCCGGCGCACAGGCTAATATGGCAGTGTTCTTCGCAGTGATGGAACCCGGAGATACTTTCATGGGAATGAACCTTGATCACGGCGGTCATCTTTCACATGGTTCACCGGTCAATATGTCCGGTAAGTATTTCAATTGTGTACCTTACGGAGTTAATGATGAAGGTTTTATAGATTATGATGAAGTAAGACGCATAGCACTTGAGTGCAAACCCAAGATGATTGTTTGCGGTGCCAGTGCATATGCAAGAAAAATTGATTTCAAGAAATTCCGTGAAATCTGTGATGAAGTCGGAGCTG
>JAZLIP010000026.1:0-4585 GCA_045617445.1 Lachnospiraceae bacterium
ATAGACAGGATTTTAACCGGAAGATATACAGCAATTCCGTCGTTCATATTGATTATCGGAATGGTATTCTATTTGACTTTCGGAGTAATCGGAGAGTTTCTGCAAAAATTGCTTGTGCTGGGAATTGATAAACTGACATTAGTGGTTGATTCGTCCTTTACCGCGTGGAATGTAAATGCGACTCTTCACAGCCTTGTGATAGACGGTATATTTGCGGGCGTAGGTTCGGTTGTAAGCTTCCTGCCGGTAATTGTTACGCTTTTCTTCTTCCTGTCGATTTTGGAAGATAGCGGATACATGGCACGAGTAGCTTTTGTTATGGATAAGCTTCTAAGAAAAATCGGACTGTCGGGGAGAAGTATTGTTCCGATGCTTATTGGATTCGGATGCAGCGTTCCTGCTGTAATGGCGAGCAGAACTTTGCCTTCGAAACGAGATAGAAAAATGACGATTTTGCTTGTGCCGTTTATGAGTTGCTCCGCAAAACTTCCCATATACGCCTGGTTCGTGGATGCTTTCTTTCAAAAGGGTAAAGCTCTTATCATGATTGGCTTATATCTTCTGGGAATGATTCTGGGTGTGATTTTCGCCCTTCTGTCGAAAAATACTGTGTTTAAGGGTGAAGCTGTTCCGTTTGTTATGGAGTTGCCGAATTACAGAATGCCCGCCCTCAAAAATGTTTTACATTTGCTGTGGGATAAGGCAAAGGACTTCTTGCAACGCGCTTTTTCGGTGATTTTTATAGCATCAATTATTGTATGGCTGCTACAGAGCTTTGACTTTAGGATGAATCTTGTATCGGATTCATCAAATAGCATGTTGGCAAGCATATCCGGCACCATAGCGCCTATATTTGCACCTTTAGGCTTTGGAAACTGGCAGGTAACGACTTCGCTTATATCGGGATTTATGGCAAAAGAAAGTGTTGTTTCAACGCTTCAGGTATTGTTTACAAACGATATGCTTCATTCGGTGCTGTCACCGGTAAGTGCCATGTCGCTGTTGGTATTCTGCCTTTTGTATACGCCTTGTGTGGCCGCTATCGGCTCAATAAGAAGAGAACTGGGAACACGCTGGGCCGCACTGGTTGTTGTCGGACAATGTGCAATTGCGTGGATATGTGCATTTATTGTAAATGTTATCGGAAACATTCTATGACAAATGTGAAAGGAAAACAAAGAATATTCATGTGTGGGATACTAAAAATATAATTTAATCTGATTTTAATGTTAGAAGTATCAGTATGTGTTAGAATGATGTAAGTTAGAGATATATGTTATGGCTTGAGGCATGTTGGATGTCAAATTACAGGCTTGGGTCATTTCAGAAAAGGAGATGTATTTATGAAAAAGAAACTATTAAAATCTGTTGTACTTGGTATGCTGCTTACCGCAATGCTTCCTTGCGCAGTATTTGCGGAAGAACATGCAGAAGCTATGGATATAGCCGGTAATTATATGTCAGCCGGAAATGATGTGTATTGCCAGGATATTGATGCAAGGGATGTTTTTGTTGCAGGGCAGAAGGTTGAAATTTCAGGTGTTGAGACAGTGGGAAATATTTTTGCTGCCGGTAATGCCGTTACCATTGATGATTCATATGTGGAAGCTGATATTTTTGCTGCCGGCAATGCTGTTTCAATTGATACTAAAGCTTCCGGAAATGTATTTGCTGCAGCTCAGGAAATTGAGGTTTCCGAGGATTCTACGGCTGCCGCAGTATTTATTGCAGGTGATGTTGTTGAGTTTGACGGTAAGGCTTCAACGGCTACGATATCAGCCAATACCGTATATTTTGGCGGAGATATCGAGGGTGATGTGTCAATTACCGCAAATAATGTAATTATTGATGATGATGCCGTAGTTAACGGAAAGCTGACAGTTACGTCGGAAGAAGTTGAAGTGTCTGATGATGCTGATGTGGCAGATTATTTCTGGGAACCGCTTGAGGATAGCGAAATGGCTGAAAAGGTGGAGAAAGCTTCAATCCTGACACGTGCGCTTCATAAGATTACATCCAGATTCTATTGGATTCCTGCGATGCTCCTGCTTACGCTTCTTCTTTGCTGGCTGTTCGGAAAGAGCCTTGATGGAGCAAAGGAAGCAATCAAAGTTAATACCGGTGAAATGGTTTTATGCGGTGTTTTGTCATGGTGCCTTGTTCCGTTTGTTTGCTTGGTTTTGTGCATTACGGTTATCGGGCTTCCGCTTGCGGCAATGCTGTGTGCGATTTATGTTGTGCTGTTATGTGCAGGTTTGACATTTGCAGGTGCATCACTCGGAAGACTTTGTTTCCCGAAGCTTCATCCTGTTCTTGCATCGGTAATCGGCGTGGCTATTATTGAATTTCTAAAGATTGTACCTTTTATTGGTGTACTTGTAAGCATAGCAGCAGATATGTATTTGCTTGGTTATGTGACAAGATCAATTTATTTAGGTGTTTCTAAGAAAAATGTTGCATAGAGTAAATTTGATATGCGGATTTTGGATTGCAGATTTGAATGAGACTTGATCAGTATCTTGTAAAATCAGGTATTTGCTCACGAAGTGAAGCAAAGAAAATTATTAAGAAGGGCAGAGTTTGTGTTAACGGTGAAGTTGCGACAACCTCTGCTCTTCATGTTGATGAAAAAGAAGATGAAGTAAGTCTTGATAATAATAGGGTAGAATACGAAGAATTCAGATATTTTATGCTAAACAAACCCGCCGGATGCGTAAGTGCCACTAAGGATGGCTTAAGCCAGACGGTTATAGATTTACTGCAGGGCGAAAATACTCTTGATTTGTTTCCGGTAGGAAGACTTGATAAGGATACGGAAGGCCTGTTACTTATTACTAATGACGGGAAATTGGCGCATGAATTGTTATCACCGTCGCATCATGTAGGCAAGGAATATGTTGCAGTGGTCGACGGAAAATTATCTGAGGAAGAAATGCAGAAATTTGAAGCAGGTCTTGATATCGGAGATGACAAAATAACGATGCCGGCGAAAATTGCGGAAATGGATGAAACAAAAGTTGACATAAAAGAATGTTATGTATACCAAGTGGAAATTCATGAAGGCAGATTTCATCAGATAAAGCGAATGTTTGAAGCGGTCGGGAAACACGTTGTTTTTCTAAAAAGAATATCCATGGGTACGCTTTTGCTTGATGATAATCTTAAGGTTGGAGATTATAGACGTCTTACCGATGAAGAAGTAAGTAAATTAAAAAGTCGTTAAAGGTATTTTCTTTTTGCCCAAATCTAAGCTCTATTTGAACCCAATTTTGTATAAAATCCTAAAATTGTTTTGTATGAAAAAAAAATCTTTTATTTTGATTTTTCATGGAGTATATTTATTTTTGTGATTTGTTTTTTGGAAGAAAATCACATTTGGTATATTTTCTGAAGTTGGTGTGTGCATGTTCGATGCATGTGCATAAGTTGAGTTAATGATAAGGAGATAAGTCATGGCAGAATTACGTCCCGAATCAATGGAAAGAATTACAACACCTGCTCTTGCAAAAGCATTTATCGATGAGCAGATTGAAGCAGTTAAGAAGCAGGTTGGTGATAAGAAAGTATTGCTTGCTTTATCAGGTGGTGTTGATTCCTCAGTTGTTGCAGCACTTCTAATTAAAGCTATCGGAAAGAATCTTGTATGCGTTCATGTAAATCATGGACTTCTTAGAAAGGGTGAGCCCGAGCAGGTTGTTGAAGTATTCAGAAATCAGCTTGATGCGAATCTTATCTATGTAGACGCCACTGACAGATTTCTTGATAAACTTGCCGGTGTATCCGATCCCGAAACAAAGAGAAAGATAATCGGTGGTGAATTTATTGATGTGTTTGCAGAAGAAGCATCCAAACTTGAAGGAATCAGTTTCCTTGCACAGGGAACAATTTATCCCGATATTCTTGAGTCAGATGGTGTAAAAGCTCATCATAATGTAGGAGGACTTCCTGAGGATCTTCAGTTTGAACTTGTAGAGCCGGTTAAGCTTTTGTATAAGGATGAAGTTCGTATTGTCGGTAAAGAACTTGGTCTTCCCGACAATATGGTATATCGTCAGCCGTTCCCGGGTCCCGGACTTGGTGTAAGATGCGTTGGCGCAATTACAAGGGATCGTCTTAATGCTCTTCGTGAGGCCGATGCAATTGTTCGTGCGGAAATTGAGAAACTTCCCGAGACACCTTGGCAGTACTTCTGTGCTATACCTGATATGCAGTCAACAGGAATCAAGTATGTAGACGGTAAAGGTGAGAGATATATGGGATGGGCATGTGTTATTCGCGCCGTAAACACAACCGATGCCGTAAAGGTAACAGTACCCGAGATTCCGTTTGCAGCATTATGCAAGATGCGCGATGAGATAGTAAAGATACCCGGAATCAACCGCGTTCTCTGGGACATCAGCGAAAAACCCGTTGCCACGATAGAGTGGGAATAAAACATTAGATCCCTACAAACCGTGATTTTATGGGGTTTGTAGGGATTTTTTAATTTGCGTTGGGTTCAATTTGGGTACAAAAATTTATTCTTTATAAATTTTGCCTGGTGATTTAATCCGGATTCTTAGGATTAAGTCCATAGAAATCCATA
>JAZLIP010000027.1:0-17477 GCA_045617445.1 Lachnospiraceae bacterium
ATTCAGAGCCATGCAAAACTGCTCAAAATATTTTGCTTGCAAAGAATATTATGAGCAGTTTTATATGGCGAAGTAACAACATGAGCAAAAGAAAAGCCTTGAAAAGGCGATTTTGCGAATGGTGTTCTGAATAGTTACTAACAAAGATTTAACTGTTTAAAAAGTATCAACGTGTTACCGGTCAGAGAAGAACAGTAACACGTTTACAGAAACCGTGTAACTATCATCTTGCAGTGCGCTTTGTTTTGTAGTAAAATTGCAATGATTGTGGATAGTTATGCAATCAGCATTATTTAGCAACTACTATTTTGGTGTATTTGCTTGTTACCGGTCAGGGACTGAACAGTAACAATGCTTACTGTTCCTACCGTAAGAATACGATTCAATAGCAAAAATGCGGATTGTAGTTGTGAGTTGGAGATAAGTATGAGCAATGATTCAGAGAATTCTCGCGTGGCGAACAAAGCGATTACCGTGATTTGTCTGGTTGTGCTTGCTGTTTGTCTGACGGGTATTGGAATTCTTCTATATAGTAATCATAAAACCAAGATGGAATATGAGGAACTTAAGGAGAAGGTGTTGTCCGAGGCAGACAGTAATGAGGCGGTTGCTGCTGAGATTGACGAACCGGAAGAAACCTTGGAAGCGGATGAACCTACCACCGAAGATGAAATGTCTTTAGAGGAAGAGGATATTGGTCCTTGGTATGAGGCATATGCAAGAACTCCGGATAAGGAAGTTGATTTTGATGAATTGAAGGCAATTAATCCCGATGTTTATGCATGGATTACGATAGATGGCACGGCGATAGACTATCCTATTGCTCATTGTGATGAAGAAACGGCGTTTTATTTAGATCACGATATTGACGGAAAGCCTTCGAAAGCAGGTATGATTTTTACAGATACATGTAATTCAAATGATTTTTCGGATCCGATGACCTTGATATATGGTCACAATATGAAGAATGGTTCAATGTTTAAGGGCTTGCATTCCTTCCGGGATGCATCTTTCTTCAAGGAACATGATACGGTTAAGATATACATGGATGGAATCGAGCTTGATTACAGGATTTATGATTGCTTCATTTCACCTAACGAACATATTCTTAAAGTACATGATTTTTCTAATCCGATAGGTTGTTTTAAGTATATAGACGGGTTGAAAAATAAGCGTGATTTCTCTGCGAATTTCCGTGATGATATCGAGTTGGAAGTTTCAGATCATATGCTTACCCTGATTACTTGTGTGGGAGATCCCTCAAGGAGATTGTTTGTCCAATGCGTACTTACGTATCCTGATGGAACGACGGAGAATGATCATTTGGATGAGTCGTTGAATGAAGAAGAGCCATGAGATACAGAAACAGAAGAAGAAAGAGAAGACATTACGGAAGAAGAAGTGACGATTTAAGTGTTGGCGTTAAAGTGTTGGTGACGGTAATTGTTGCTTTCGTTGTTCTTCTTGCATCGTTAGTTATAGTGTTGGCCGGTAAATGGTCGAGAGCAAGCTACGTTTCGGCAGATATGTTTAGAGAAGATGTGGCGTCCGGAATTCAGAAGATCGGAAGCAATAATCTTAATGACGGAACTGTTGAGGAAATGGATATTCCTGATAAAGTAACAGTTTCCTACAAGGGTAAGACTTACGAATATAACGAGAGTTTGGTTAATGTTTTATTCCTTGGAATAGATGTGAAGGGCGAGATTCAGGAGGATGTAATTGAAGCCCATCAGGCGGATACGTTGATGTTGGTTACGATGGATACCGTAAAGAAGAAAGTTTATCTTATGAGTATTCCGCGAGATACAGTAACTGATGTACAGGTTTACGATATATACAATCAATATGTAAATACACTTAAAGCACCGATTGCCGTATCGCATGCTTACGGTGATCAGTCGAAGTTTAGCGATGAGTTGACGGTTGAGGCTGTTTCGAATCTGCTTTATTCGTTGCCGATTTACCGATATGCGGCGATTGATATGACGGCGATTTCTGACATAAACGATTCTGTCGGGGGAATTACAGTCGAAGTTCTTGAGGATTTGACGAAATGGAATCCTAAGATGAAGAAGGGTGTTGCTTATACGCTGATGGGAGAAGATGCTTTGATTTATACGAGTCGGCGTGATGTTGAAATTGATGATTCGCCCATTGGTCGTATGCAACGTCAGAGCCAGTATTTTAAAGAACTTTTTAATGCCGGCAAAGCTAAAACAAAAGCAAATATATTGTTCCCTGTGAATGTTTATACCGATATAAATGATAAAGTGTCGACAAATCTGACGACGAATGAGATTACATATCTTGCCAAGCAGATAATAGAAAATGATATGGATTTAACCGAGAATGCAGATACGATTCCCGGAGCTATGGAACATATTGAAGAAGGACGATTTGAGGATTATACTTATCCGATGGGTTATATTGTTGATGAGGATGCACTCAAAGATTTGATTATTGACAGATTCTACGTGGAAGTCACAGAGGATTACTACTAATTCGGTAACGAGCGGTACGCTTTGTTATAAATGTTTTTCTTTATTAACATATTCTTTAGAAAGGAGAGAGGAAATGAAGAAGATTAGAATTACAGCAGCTTTGGCATTAGCTCTTGTATTGGTGTTTGGTACAACTGTATTTGCTGCAACCAGTCCTACAACGGGAATTGTTACTGTTGATTCACAAGTTGTTTCGGTAGAGACTGTAAGTAATCAAACAGCGTTACAGGCATTATCAGATGCTATTGCAACAGACAGTGCGTCAACAGGACTTGCTCCTATTGTAAGATCTTGTTTGTATGTTAATGCTCCTAAAAATTATTCTGACGGTTCATCAACTACAGTATCTTGGATTGTATCAGGTGTTGCTGATGGCGCAATTGTTTACGCATATCAGTTGGTTGGTTCGACTGTTAACCGTATTCAGGGAACAGTTAAGGGTGGTAAGGTGACTTTTACAGTTAAGCATTTACCTGCAAGTATTGCTATTGTTGAAATTGTTAAAGGAACATCAACATCTCTTACACTTCCTACAGCAACTGTTGCAGCCGGAACAGTAGCTACAGCAAACGCAGCAGCTCCGGCAGCAGCTCCTGCAACAGCTTCTGCCGCAACAGGCGGTCTTCACCAAACAGGTGAGTCAAATGAAGTAATTATTCTTGCTGCATTGGCAGGAATTGCACTTGTTACACTTGCTGTTAATAAGAAAGGTTTAAGAGCTGAATAAGCATATATGCGGTGGGACAGCGTTTCTGTCCCATCGACCGCATATATTCTGTGGAAACCCATCTGTTACATAGTTTGACAGACGGCTTTTTTTGGTTAGGAACTAAAGTTTGAAATCATTTAAAACAAATTATGATTTGAGGTTTTGTAATTGAATTATTTAGATATTCATTGTCATGTTCTTCCGGGAGTTGACGATGGTGCAAGGGATATGGAAACCTCTCTTGCCATGATAAATAAAGCGTATGCAGAAGGAATCAGAGCAATGATTCTTACGCCCCACTATCATGGGGGGCATGTGGAAACGGACAGGAAGGTAATTGATTCGCAATTTGTAAAATTAAGAAAGTATGCGAAGGAGACCTGCCCTAAGATGAAATTACTTCTCGGTAACGAGATTTACTACTATAAGAGCGTTCCTGAGTGGATTGAAGAAGGTAGAGTCCATACACTTGCGGACTCTAATTATGTGTTATTGGAATTCTCAAACGGAGTGGAGAAGCGAGAACTTTTTGATGCAGTTTCCAATATGTGCAGTTACGGATACTATCCTATTCTCGCACATGTTGAAAGATATGACTGCCTTGTTAAAGATGCAAATACTGTAGGTGAACTTGTTGATATGGGTGCCTACATTCAGATAAATTCGCGGGCTTTGTGCGGTAAAGAGGGAATGAAACCCAAGAGATTTATTAGGAAAATCCTTAAGAATGAATGGGTTGATTTTGTCGGAACAGATGCTCATAGTATGGGTATGCGGCAACCGGAAATGGCGGAGTGTGCGGAATACATTATTCAGAAATGTGGCGAGGAATATGCCGCTCGCGTTCTTTATATGAATGCATTAAATATTGTACGAAATAAACCATTATGAGTATTTTGTTACTGTTTAAGTAATCTGTAGGGGGACTTTTGATGGAACAGAACAATCGATTACGGTCCGATGAAATTGAAATAGATATTGTTGAATTAATCGGCGTATTAATGAGCAAATTGTGGATAGTCGTAATTTGTGGAATTGTTGCCGGATTTATTACATTTCTTTTATGTTTATATGTTATTACACCCAAATATGAATCAACTACCAAAATTTATATTATAAACAGGCAAAGTAACGAAACTCTTACGTATTCGGATTTGCAGACGGGTACTCAGCTTACCAAGGACTATCAGGAACTTGTAACATCAAGGCCGGTTCTTGAAGAGGTTCGGGCCGAATTGGGATTGCAGATTGACAATGATGAGTTAAAGGATAAGATTACCGTTACCGTTCCTACCGATACACGAATTGTTACGATTACTGTTGAGGATGCGGAACCGCAAGTAGCGCAGGCGATAGCAAATGCAATCAGAATTTCGGCATCTTCCCATATTTCCGATGTTATGAATACAGAAGCCGTTAATGTGGTTGAGGAAGGAAATTTACCGGATTCTCCCAGTAGTCCGAAGGTAATAAGAGATACTTTTATAGGTGCTGTTGTCGGTATATTCTTTGCTGTGGCAATTATTATTCTTATCTATGTAATGGATGATACAATTAAGAATCCGGATGATATTGAACATTACCTTAAGGTTAGTGTTTTAGCGTCTATTCCGTATATTGACGATAAGGAAAATTCGGATTCCAAGAAGAAGTCGCGCAGAAAATCCTCGAAACGATCGCGAGGTCATTCAGATGCAGGTTCAGTGTCTTCTGAAAGTAATTACAACTAGAGAGGAACGGTTCTTGAATGGATACTAAATTTATTACAATCAACAGAAAAATGAAGCTTGATTTTCAGACAAATGAAGCCTACAAGACATTGCGAACCAATATAGAGTTCTGCGGTAGTAATGTTAAGGTTATTGCCATTACGAGCTGTGTTCCAAATGAGGGAAAATCCAGTGTTTCATTCAATCTTGCAATATCTATGGCAGAAGCCGGTAAACATGTTTTGTTTATTGATGCGGATATGAGAAAATCAGTTATTCTCGGAAGATATCAAATTACAAGGATTTCTTCGGGATTGTCGCATTTCCTTGCAGGAAAGAGAGACATTCAAGATGTGATTTATTCAACGAATGTTAAAGGTTTGCACGTAATTCCGACAGGCCCGGTACCGCCAAACCCTTCAGAGCTTCTCGGAACTTCGAGATTCAAGCTTGTTTTAAGCAAATTCAGGGATATTTACGATTATGTAATTATTGATACGCCACCGCTTGGAAGCGTAATTGATTCTGCCGTTATAGCGCAAAATTGTGACGGTGTTGCAGTCGTTATGGAGGCACGTGCAATAAGCAGAAAGTTTGCCGAGAGAGTAATCGATCAGCTTAGAAAGACAGGCTGTCCGATTCTTGGTGTTATTCTTAACAAGGTTGAAATCAGTGGCAAGTACTACGGTAAATATTATGGCAAATATTACGGTAAATACTACGGAAGTTACTATGGCAAGGATCCGTCGCAGTAGAATATGGGTTACAGGGTAGTAACAAATATAAAGGTTGAGTATTAATGTCAAATAACACATTTTACAAAGAAATTGAAAATGAAATAAAAACAGCACTCTCCGATGGATTGAAAAAGGGTGATTTTTCAGGGCTCAATAGGGCAATTTCAAATTCCGTTGATGTTGTACTTGATGAAGCTACAAGCAGGTTGGAAAAGGGCATTCCCATTGATGCGACTTATAGAAAGGGAACGGCAACCTACGAAAAGAAGGTTCAAATTGAGCGTGAAAGAGAATTAAGGCAGATGGCTACCGGGAATTCCCAAGAAACAAAGAAGCCCGGTACAAGGGAATTTCTGTCGCCTGCGGTGTTTAACACTAAGGGAACCGTAGCTTCCGTTTTGGAAATGATTTTTGGCGGATGCGGTATTGCATTTAATATTCTTATTGCAATGCTGAGTTTTAGCGTGGGTTCTGATTTACTTGGATTTGGTATTTTTTCTACGCTTGTTGCCGGGGGCTTTGGTTGTATGCTCGGACATGGTATCAAAGTAAACGGTTTGCTCTCAAGAGCTAAGAGATATGCTGATATATGCAAGAAGAACGGATATTCAACACTTTCGAATATAGCAGCCTCGACAGGCTTGTCAGAACGGAGTATTCGGAAGGATATAAAGAAGCTTCTGGTTCGCGGTAATTTCCCGCAAGGACATATTGACAGTAAAGAAACCACATTCATGATTACAGATTCGGTATTTCATGAATATGAGAGAAGTATGGAGAATTTCCGACAGATTGAGGAAGTGAAGGAGTCTTCGGTTACGAAGGAAATTGCTACAGGCGGTTTGACTTTGGATGAGCAGGCCGAGTTAAATACAATGATATCCGATGGTTTAGATGCGATTAAGAGATTACATGCGTTGAATGATGATATTCCGGGTGAGGTGATTTCTGAGAAGCTTCAACGCCTTGAGGATTTATTGAAGCAGATTTTTGCAAGAATCAAAGAGCATCCCGAGCAGATGGGTAGTATGCACAAATTAATGGATTACTACTTACCGACGATGCTTAAGCTTGTTGAAGCTTATAATGAATACGATAAGGTAATTGTTCCGGGTAAAGAAATAGTAGATGCCAAGAATGAAATTGAAAATACGATAGATACAATTAATGATGCGTTTGTGACTTTGCTAAATAATTTATTTCAGGATTCGGTTTGGGATATAACAAGTGATGCTAAGGTACTTACTACAATGTTGGCGCAGGACGGATTGTCAGAATAGGAGGGTGTGAATAATGAATGAATTTGATGAAACAAAGGAAGTAATTGAAGTTGAAGGCATAGTGATGGAAGATGTGAAGGAGCCTTCGGCACCTGTGATTGATTTAAGAGCTTCTGCCGGAGAAATTGCAAACATTGAGAATAAGAATGAATTGAGTGTACAGGATGAAGAAATAATCAAGAATTATGTTTCACAGATTAATCTTAATGATTCTCAAATGGTAATTCAGTATGGTGCGGGTGCGCAGAAGAAGATTGCTGATTTCTCGGATACGGCATTAAACAGTGTGCGTACGAAGGATATCGGTGAAATAGGCGGAATGCTCACAGAACTTGTGACGGAGCTTAAGAGCTTTGATGCCGAGGAAGAACGAAAGGGATTGCTTGGCTTCTTTAGGAGAGGTCAGGACAGAATAAATGGTCTTGTTGCAAAATATGACAAGGCAGAGGCTAATGTAAATAAAGTAGTTAAGGTTATGGAAGGTCATCAGATTACGCTTCTTAAAGATGTTGCGATGCTTGATAAAATGTATGAAACAAATCTTTCCTACTACAAGGATTTAACTCTTTATATTATGGCAGGTAAAGAGAAGCTTGAAATTGCAAGAACACAGGAACTTCCGAAGCTTCAGGCCAAGGCGGCCGAGAGTGGCTTGCCGGAGGATTCACAGGCGGCTTCGGATTACGCTTCAATGATAGAGCGGTTTGAGAAGAAAATCTATGATTTGGAGCTTACGAGAAATATTTCTATGCAGATGGCTCCGCAAATCAGACTTATTCAAAATAATGATACAATGATGTCTGAGAAGATTCAGTCGACCATTCTTAATACTATTCCTTTGTGGAAGAGTCAGATGGTAGTGGCAATCGGACTTGACCATTCAACTGATGCGGCTAAGGCTCAGAAGGAAGTTACGGATATGACAAACGAACTTCTTAAGAAAAATGCAGAGGCTCTCAAAATTGCGACGATTGAGACAGCTAAGGAAAGTGAGAGAGGCATTGTTGATATAGAAACCTTAACTCAAACGAATCAGACCTTGATTGATACTCTTAATGAAGTAGTTCAGATTCAGGATGTAGGAAGAACAAAGAGAGCAGAGGCTGAACTTGAGTTGTCAAGAATTGAGAATGAAATGAAAGATAAGCTCTTGGAATTAAGTAAGGTAAGTGAGAAGACAGTAAGTAAGTAGTTACCGTTTAAGGACTGAACAGTAACTAAGTAAGCTTAAATCCGGGAGTGTGCCTTTTGAAGAAACGTGTTTTAGAGATACTGCGAATACTTGATGAGCAATACGGAACGGACAAAGTCTGCTATCTTAAGCATGAAAATGCCTGGCAATTGCTGGTTGCAACGATACTGTCCGCTCAATGCACAGATGCCCGTGTAAACGTTGTAACAGAAGAGTTGTTTAGAAAATATCCTTCGGTTGAAGCATTTTTACTTGCCGATTTGAAAGAACTTGAAGAAGATATTAAATCTACGGGTTTCTACCATAACAAGGCAAGAAACATAATTGATTGTGCCAAAATCATTCATCAAAAATATGCGGACGAGGTGCCGGGAGGTCTTGAAGATTTGATTTTGCTTCCGGGAGTAGGTCGGAAAACGGCAAATGTAATCAGGGGTAATATTTTCGATGAGCCGAGTATAGTCGTCGATACTCATGTTAAGCGAATTTCAAGGCGACTTAAGCTTACGAAGGAAGAGGATCCCGTTAAAATTGAATTTGATTTAATGAAATGTATACCTAAGGAACATTGGATTTTGATAAATATACAGTTTATTACCTTCGGAAGAGATATATGCAAGGCAAGAAATCCTGAATGCACGCGTTGCAGATTGCGTGAATATTGCAGTGAACAACATTGAATCATTCTTCCTTGTTGCTTACGAAAGTTGATATATCACATTTTTCATTAAGCATGCGTATGATAGGTTCCTTCATTAAAGAATTGAGATTCCCTGCTGCTTCAAGCAGGGAATCTATTTTATTGAATTCGAATTTATCCGCATAAATATCGGCCAAATCGGAAAAAGTTAATTTGATATCGCTACCGATTGCTACGGCATATTCAAGAATTGTTAAGGCGTTGTCTATATCCCCTGTCTTGTAGTAGTAATCTCCTATTGTGTTGAGTGAGCAACAAAGAGCGGTAAAGTTTTGGTCGCATTCCGTAAGATAAGGAAGATTTGCTACGCCATAGGTCATTTTTAAATCAGTGTTTGAAATGCCGGTAAAATTAGTGATTTTCTTATCCTTAAGTGCAAGAAAATCGGATACTGCCTCATTTACTTCAGGATTGCTGCTTTCCTCCGGTATCGGTAAGGTGTCAAAAGGAATTTCTACATAAGTAAGAGAATCAAGAGATTGCCTTCTTGTTGCATTTGCTTTGCGTTCTCTTTCGAGGAAGGCATCATCGCCCGTGTTAAAATCACGGGTTGTTTTTTTCGTGTATAAGAATATAAACAGAAAACTGATTACGACTGTTGTAAAAATAGGTGATATCATTTATAATTACCTTTCAAGAGAGGTTTGGATTATGAATTTTTACAGTAAAAAATCAAGAAAAATTATGTCGGGAATCATTATTGCCATTCTTGTAATTGCCATGATAGTTCCGACTTTGGTTTATTTAATTTAGTAGCAATCAGGCTACTGACACAGTCATTATATCACGAGTAAGAAGTTTTGACCATTGATGTGTATTGATGGTCTACTATTGCGTTGCAAGAGAATTAGGGGTAGAGAAGTGAAGCGAACGATTAAAGGTTGTTTTGCAATTGTGTGTGCATTTTGCATGATTTGCGCTGATTTTACAAGTGCATACGGTAAAGAAGAATTAATTACGATTGATGGTGTAAATGCGGATGAAAATGCCGAAAGTGAAGATCGAACAGGAAATGGCGGATTTGTTGATATAAGTATCGGAGCGGGTGCGCCTGTTATATCAGGTGGTGGCACCGATGAAGATATTACGGAAATCAACATGGATGTTCCAAAGGCCGCAAATATCGATCCTACGTTAACAATCAATAAAGGAATATATGCGGATGATATAGATTTGTCCGGAATGACCTACAAAGAAGCCAAAGCGGCAATCGATCAGCGATTGATTACTCTTAGAAGTAAGCAAATTGAACTTATTTCCATCAATGATCGGGTTAAGAATGTTACGGCCGGAGATATGGGACTTAAATGGTCAAATTCCGATTTCCTTGTTGAAGCGATAGGTCTTGGCAAAACGGGAAATATCATTGCCAGATATAAAGAAAACAAGGACTTGGAAGTGGAACATAAGGTGTATGATATCGATACTGATGTCGAGAAAGCCTGCATTAAGACGATTGTTCAGGAGGAGAGCGATGAATGTGGTTCTGATGCCAAGGATGCTACCCTGACAATAGAGAACGGTATATTTAGGATTGCTGAAGGTCAGGCGGGCTATGGTGTAGATGTTGATGCTTCCGTGAATAAGGTTTATTCGGAAATGTCTTCGTGGGATAAGGACGATTGCCGGATTGAACTTGTCGGAGGAATGATTGAGCCAAAGGGTAAGGCGGCAGACCTTGAGCAAATACAGGATTTGCTTGGAAGCTTTACTACAAGTTTCTCATCTTCGGGAAGAGAACGTTCGGGTAATGTACGGAATGGTACGAAGCTTCTGAATGGAAAGTTGTTGTATCCGGGAGAGCAATTGTCGGTATATGGAACGGTAAGTCCGTTTACCGAGGAAAACGGATATTTTCTTGCGGGTTCGTATTCGAATGGTTTGGTTGTTGAGAGTCTTGGCGGCGGAATTTGTCAGGTAAGCTCAACTCTGTATAATGCGGTTCTAAGGGCGGAGCTTCAGGTTGATGAACGTTCGAATCATTCAATGATAGTTAATTATGTTGATATGTCTGCTGATGCAGCTATTTCCGGAACCTATAAGGATTTTAAGTTTACTAATTCATTGGATACGCCAATATATATTGAGGGATATACAACCGATGATAAGCAGGTAGTCTTTAATATTTATGGTCATGAAACAAGACCTTCCAACAGAAAGGTCAGTTTCGAGACGGTTGAAATTAGTAAAACGGAGCCGGAAGGAGAGAAGATAGTAGGTGATTCTTCTTTGCCGGTCGGTGATATATCGGTTCAGTCGCCACATACCGGATATGTCGGTGAATTGTGGAAAGTAGTGAAGGTTGACGGTGTGGAAACTGAGCGAACACGTGTAAACAAAAGCACATATCAGGCTGTTCCAAAGACTGCAACCGTAGGAACGGCAGCAGATAACCCTATATTTACACAGATGATTAATACAGCAATTGCTTCCGGCAGTATTGCAACTTGTAAGGAAACTATTAATCAGTTAAAGGCGATGGCAAGCGGAATTCCGGTTGTGCCGGTGGCGCCACCTGCTGAAGCTGTAAATACAGAACCTGCGGAACCGGAAGTACCACCACAAGATCCCGGTACTTCAGGTGAAAATGCCGAAGGCCGGTAGACGGTGAGGAATTAATATGAAGCTTGGAAAAGTCTCGGAAAATGTTCTGAAACGATCGATTATTAAACAGATTAAGCCAAGAAGAAGTGAAGTATTGTTGGGTGCGAAAGCCTGTGAAGATTGTGCTGTGGTTGAGATTGGTGAAGATGAGGTGTTTGTTTTAAGTACGGATCCGATTACAGGCTCAATTCAGGATATAGGTGCTCTCTCGGTGATTGCGGCGGCAAATGATGTGGCAGCAATGAATGCGGAAATAATCGGTGTAATGTTGAGTATACTTCTTCCGGAAAACTTTGAGGAAAGTAATCTCAAAGTAATGATGTGTGAAGTCGAAGATATCTGTAAGGGATTAAATATTCAGGTAATTGGTGGTCATACGGAAGTGACGAGAGCGGTTAATCAGCCGATTATCACGGTTACGGGGGTTGGCAAAGGCAGAAAGGATGCGCTTATTTACAATTCCGGCGCCGGGATTAATGATGATATTGTCGTTACAAAATGGATAGGTCTTGAAGGAACGGTACTTCTTGCAAGAGAGAAGGAGGAATTTCTAAGGGGCAAATTTCAAACACCGTTTATTAACGGGGCGTTTGCGCTTGGTAAATTCCTGATTGCGACTAAAGAAGCAGAGCTTGCGGGAAATTTCGGAGTACATGCAATGCACGATGTTGCGGAGGGTGGAATATTTGGTGCCCTTTGGGAGATGGCAGAGGCTTCGGGACTTGGTTTAAGGGTTGATTTAAAGAGTATACCCATTAAGCAGGAAACAATCGAAATTTGTGAATGTTTCGGACTTAATCCGTATGAACTTGTTTCAGGTGGCGCAATGCTTATAGCAACAGAGCGAGGTCATGATTTGTGTAGGATTCTTAAAGAAAATGATATAGAAGCTACGGTTATCGGTAAATTTACGGATGGTAATGACAGAATTGTTACGAATGAGGATGAAGTCAGATACCTTGAACCAACGAAAAGTGATGAGATATATAAAGCATTTGCCTTATAAACAAGTGAGCGTAGAGTTACCGGTTAAGGGTTTAGTAGTAATAATGCAAATAGTAACAGTAGGAATTTGCTACAATTGAAAATTACAGAAAGCAGGGTGAAATAATGAGGGAGAAAATTCTAAATTATGTTGAAAAGAATAGCAGAGTTGATTTGGGCGAACTTGCGGTAATGCTTGGTACGACTGAGGCAGAGATTGCTTCCCAGTTATCTGAAATGGAAACCGAAGGAATTATCTGCGGTTACCATACATTAATTGATTGGGATAGAGTCACAACCGAGAGAGTTAATGCACTTATTGAAGTGCGTGTTACTCCGCAAAGAGGACACGGCTTCGATACAATAGCAGAAAGAATATACAAATATCCTGAAGTGGAAGCAACTTACTTGATTTCAGGAAGCTATGATTTGCTTGTATCTGTTGAAGGTAGGACAATTAAGGATATCAGCAGTTTTGTATCACAGAAATTGTCTACACTTGAATCTGTTATTTCTACGACAACACATTTCATATTGAAGAAATATAAGGATCATGGCACTATTCTTCACGGAGATTACGAAGATGAAAGGATGATTATGACACCATGAGAGATCCATTATCTAAAACCATCGTAGCTATCAAGCCTTCGGGCATTCGTAAATTTTTTGATATTGCAAATGAGAAAAAGGACATTATTTCTCTGGGTGTAGGTGAACCTGATTTTGATACGCCATGGCATATTCGTGATGAAGGTATTTACTCACTTGAAAAGGGAAGAACTTTCTATACTTCAAATTCGGGTTTGCTTGAACTAAGACAGGAGATTTGTAATTATCAGGCGCGTAAGTGCAATGTGTCTTATGATCCTAAGTCTGAGGTGATTATTACTGTAGGCGGAAGTGAAGCCATTGACATTGCGATGCGTGCAATGTGTGACCCGGGTGACGAAGTCCTTATTCCGCAGCCAAGCTACGTGTCTTACGAACCTTGCGCGATTCTTGCGGGTGCCAAACCGGTAATTATTGAATTGAAGAATGAGAATGAATTTAAACTAACGGCAAGTGAATTGCTTGATGCAATTACCGACAAGACAAAGATTCTTGTAATGCCGTTCCCAAACAATCCTACAGGTGCGATTATGACCGGCGAGGATTTGGTTGAGATTGCCAGGATATGCGTTGAGAAGGATATTTTTGTATTATCGGATGAGATTTACGGCGAATTGACTTATCTTGATAATCATGTGTCCATTGCATCTCTTCCCGGAATGAGGGAGAGGACAATACTTATAAATGGATTTTCCAAGGCATTTGCCATGACAGGCTGGAGACTCGGATATGCTTGCGGACCTAAGGAAATTATTTCCCAGATGACGAAGATTCATCAATTCTGTATTATGTGTGCTCCAACCACAAGTCAGTATGCGGCAATTGAAGCTTTAAAAAACGGTGATAAAGATGTAGAGGTTATGCGTGAGTCCTACAATCAGAGAAGAAGATTTCTTATGAATGCATTTAAGGAAATGGGCTTGCCGTGTTTTGAACCATATGGTGCATTTTATGTATTTCCGTGTATTAAAGAATTCAATATGACGTCTGAGGAGTTTGCGTTTGCATTGATTGATGCCGAGAATCTTGCTGTTGTTCCCGGTACTGCTTTTGGTGATTGCGGCGAGGGATTTCTTAGAATTTCTTACGCTTACTCTATCGAGAAGCTAAAGATTGCTATGGAAAGACTTGCACGTTTTGTTGAGAAGCTCAGAAATGAAAAGGTATAATCTGATACATATCAGTATTCATAAATATGAATGAAAAATTAGACAGTATTCTTCGAAAACTTAATATAGAGCATTGGAAGGCAATTGCTTTTGTATTAGTCATTTTTGATGTTTTTGCGGTAAATGTTTCGTATCTGTTTGCTCTCTGGCTGAGATTTGATTGCCGAATAAGGCTTATTCCGACCGAATATATGCAGCCTTTTGTTAAGTTTGCGCCGATTTATACGGTGTTTTGCGTGCTTGTGTTTGCGAAGCTTCGTATGTATAAAACTATCTGGCGTTTCGCAAGTTACAGTGAGCTTATGCGCATTTTAATCGGTTCGGCAATTACGTTTGTATTTCATACGGTAGGAATTTCTTTTTTCTATCGTATGCCGATTTCATATTATGTATTTGGAGCCGTAATTCAGTTTGGTTTGGTTGCAGGTGTCAGATTTCTCTACAGATTTTTCCTGCTTATGGATTTTAGAGGCGGATTTCGAACAGTTGAGCGTGAAGATAATGTGCTTCTTATCGGAGCAGGTTCCGCAGGACAGATGATCCTTAGAGATGTAAGTCATTCCAAGGAAACGACAGACAGAATTTGCTGCATTGTTGATGATGATCCAAACAAATGGAACAGATATATTGATGGTGTTCCGATTGTTGGCGGACGCGATACGATAATGTCTGCGATTGAAAAATATAATATTAACAAAATATATGTTGCCCTTCCAAATTCAGATGTTTCTGCCAAACGCGAGATTCTGAACATTTGTAAGGAAACGGGTTGTGAGCTTAAGAATTTGCCGGGAATGTACCAGCTTGTTAACGGTGAGGTGTCTGTAAGTTCAATGCGAAGTGTCAAAATAGAGGATTTGCTCGGACGGGAAACCATAAAGGTTAATCTTGAAGAAATCTTTAATTACTTGACAGGCAAGACGATTCTTGTAACCGGGGGCGGTGGGTCCATCGGTTCGGAGTTATGTCGCCAGATTGCGGCGCACAAACCAAAGCAACTTATTATTTTTGATATATATGAGAATAATGCCTACGATATTGAGCAGGAATTACGTACTGATTACCCGGGTTTGAATCTTGTTGTGTTAATCGGATCGGTACGGGATTCAAGGCGAATCAACTCTGTGTTTGAAACATATCATCCGGATGTTGTGTACCATGCGGCTGCTCATAAACATGTACCGTTAATGGAGGATTCGCCTTGCGAAGCAATCAAGAATAACGCAATCGGTACTTACAAAACTGCTCATGCGGCATTGTTAAACGGATGTAAGAGATTTGTACTTATATCTACCGACAAAGCGGTTAATCCTACAAATATTATGGGTGCGAGTAAGCGTTTGTGTGAAATGGTTATTCAATCCTTTAATCAGTTGATTATAGACGGTAAAGTGGATAAAATTCCCAAGCTTTATCAGCATGAAGTGGATGAAGAGGGTGTAAGAATTTACAAGAAGTTTGATACATCCACAGTTAAAACGGAATTTGTTGCGGTAAGGTTTGGTAATGTACTTGGTTCGAACGGTTCGGTTGTTCCTCTCTTTAAGAAGCAGATTGCAAACGGAGGACCCGTAACGGTTACACATCCTGATATTATTCGATATTTTATGACTATTCCGGAGGCGGTTTCGCTTGTGTTACAGGCAGGGGTTTACGCTCATGGAGGTGAAATATTCGTACTTGATATGGGTGAACCTGTTAAGATTGATACGTTGGCACGAAATTTGATTAAGTTATCGGGATATAAGCCTGATGTGGATATTAAAATTAAATATACAGGACTTCGTCCCGGTGAGAAGCTTTATGAAGAAAAGCTCATGGCGGAAGAGGGAATGCTTACCACACCGAATAAGATGATACATATCGGCAAGCCGATAGAATTTGATCCGGAAAAGTTTATTGAGAATCTGCAGGAGCTTATGGCAGTTTGTTACGAAAACAATGATAGTGTCGGTGAGTATGTGAAAAAGATGGTACCTACTTACAAGTCTATGTGAGAACAGTCAGTTTAAATCATTTGGAGGAAAAGAATATGAATGATATCAGTTCTGTACATTTGCCGGTTTATATAAGGATAGTAAAGAATCTTTCCAAATTTAAACAGATACTCGTAGATTTCAAGGAAATTACGTCTTCTTCTCCTTATGAAATTGAAGATTTGAGTGAATTGACGGATAAAGAGAAATATCAGCGTGCCAATTGCGAGATTATTAAGAAGAGACGTCGTCTGTACAATCAAACGGATGCTGCGAAGATTTATTTGACTATATATCGAATGGCTAGGGATGAATATCTTCTTATTACGGTTCTTGATCCCTCCAAAATGATTGGTAAGAGAATTCTTAAGAGTTGTTTTGATGTAATATCACCGGATGGAATACATTGCCATTTGGCGAAACAGGAAGCTCCGTTTGTTGCTTCAAGACATTTTCAGAATATGCTTCCGAAGCATGATGTGGAGCCTGCCATTGATTACAATACCGATACGATAAAGGTTAACGGAGTCAGAAGTGAGAAAGTTTTAAATATTCCCGATAAGCTTCAGAATGTAATTAATGAAAATATGTTATCTCCCGAAAGTACACTGCAAAGTCAGTTTGCTATAATATGGGGAATACTTATGTGTAATTACCTTGGTCGTAAGCAAATAATCACACGAATTATACATGAGGGAGGATTGCTCAGAAGTTATCCTATGGTTATGGGTTTGGAAGAACCGTTTGAAATCCAATATGCGAGACTGCGTGAGGAATTTCGTCAGGCTGACAGTAATGACAGTTGTACGGTGGATGTGTTGAATAGTCAGCTTCGATATGATTTTTCCGGATATTGTCCTTTATCATATGAATTTACCCATGATCATCTGTATGATGATTTCATCAGGAAGATGGATCCCGATACGTCATATATTTCGGAACCATATGAAGATATTAATACACCGCTTATTGTGCGATGTGATTACATCGATAAGAAAATCATAATGACATATGATTACGATGAAGGTTTTTTTGCAAGCAAATCCATAGAGGTGTTTCATGATACGATGGTTAACTTTCTTAATAAAACGTTTCATTGTAGCTAAATTTATAGAACCTGCCGTTTCGGCAGGTTCTATTAGTTCACGAATATATTAATTATTATCGTAACTATTCAGAACACCATTCGCAAAATCGCCTTTTCAAGGCTTTTCTTTTGCTCATGTTGTTACTTCGCCATATAAAACTGCTCATAATATTCTTTGCAAGCAAAATATTTTGAGCAGTTTTGCATGGCTCTGAAT
>JAZLIP010000028.1:0-8204 GCA_045617445.1 Lachnospiraceae bacterium
ATGACTTGACTGACCCTGCTCCGGCTACAACTTTTGCCCATCTTGATGCGACTACGGTTTTGAGTCGTTCGATAGTTGAGCTTGGTATTTATCCGGCTGTAGATCCTCTTGAATCTACATCGAGAATTCTTGACCCTCGTATTGTAGGTGAGGAGCATTATAAAGTTGCTCGTGGTGTTCAGGAAATTTTGCAGAAGTACAAGGAATTGCAGGATATCATTGCCATTCTTGGTATGGATGAATTGTCAGAAGACGATAAGGTTACTGTATCAAGAGCAAGAAAGGTTCAGAGATTCCTTTCACAGCCTTTCTTTGTTGCCGGTCAGTTTACAGGCTTGGAAGGACGTTATGTTCCTATTGCCGATACTGTACAAGGCTTCAAGGAGATTCTTGAAGGTAAATATGATGATGTTCCGGAGAGCTACTTCCTTAATGCAGGATCAATAGATGATGTGCTTGCTAAGGTTAAAGCAAATAAGTAGAGGAGCGGATTTATGGCAGACGATAGAGCATTTTCACTTAAAATAATTACACCTGACAGAATTTTCTATGAAGGAAATGCAATAATGGTGGAGCTGCGTACTACAGAGGGTGAAATAGGTGTTCTTAAGAATCATATTCCACTCACATCCGTAATTGCGCCGGGAGTACTTCGGATTAAGGAATCAGACAATGAGATTAAAACCGCTGCTTTAATCAGTGGCTTTGTTGAAATTCTGCAAGATAGTGTTACTATTCTTGCAGAACTGATTGAATGGCCTGAGGAAATTGATGTTGCCCGTGCTACGGAGGCACGTGTGCGTGCCGAGCGTCGTCTTGCCGAGAAGGCAGACACTACGAATCTTAAACGAGCAGAATTAGCGCTTGAGAGATCCGTTGCTCGTATAGAAGCAGCTAAGAAGTAAATAAGTAGTTATTATGAATAAAGAATACCATATCATAGGTTGTCACCTATGATGTGGTATTTTTTATATTTTGCTATTATTTATCAAATTTGGTATAATACCACGGTCAAGCTTAAAAGCCATGGTATTAGAGGTGTTTAAATAAATGAAGAAAAGATTGGAATCCATTGCAATAAAATCAGCTGTATTTTTCGCCATTTTTTTGATGTCAATGCTTGTGACTTCAGAAATTATAAATCAGGGAAATACAGATCTTACTGCCGAAATTACTCCTGCGTCATTGCCACTTATCTATATTAATATAAACGGTGAGTACATGAATTGTATTCATGGCTATGTAAGTGAAATGGAAGGCAATTATTTGCGTGGTGCAATTACACCGTTACAGGGGGAGCGAACGATTCCAATTAAGGTGGATACATTTGGCGCTGTTGTTACCGGCGTTAGTTACGAAATAAGAACAATGGATATGTCGCGACTGCTTGAAAATGTGACTATTACTGATTTTACTTATGAAGAGAATACGCTTTACACAGTTATACCGGTTAAGGATTTAATTGCAGATGAGCAGGAGTACATGCTGGTCGTTAATCTTGAACTGTCAGATGGTCGTGTGGCAAAGTATTACTGTCGTTTTATAGATAAGCCTGAATTGTATTTACAGGATAAGCTCGATTTTGTTAAAGAATTCAGTGATAAAACCTTTGATAAGGAAAAGGCAAAGGATTTGATTCAGTATATGGAATCGAATTCCGAGGGTGATAACACAAGCTTTGCAAATGTCAATATTCACTCAAATTTTGAACAGCTTACCTGGGGCAGTTTGAAGCCTATGCGTATTTCTGAAAAGGATATTCATATTATTGATATAGATCATAATGATGCAACAATCAGATTGGATTATACGATTTCGGCGAAAGGCGAAATGTATCGAATTCGTGAGAATTTTTATATTGAACGTGGAAAAAATCGTATCTATCTTATGGATTACAACCGAACAATGAATCAGATATTTGATGATGAAAATGTTGTAGTGGCAAACGGTAAGATTTTTCACGGGATATTAAGCAAACCGATTCACAGCAAGGAAAATGCAGAAGGAAATGTTTATTGCTTTGTACAGGGAAACAGGTTGTATAGTTACAATTTGGATACAAATTCGCTGAATCGTATTTTTTCGTTTTGGGATAAGGAAAATGATGATGCCAGAACCGTGTATGATGCAAATAATATAAAGATTCTTTATGTTGATGAATCCGGAAATGTGTTTTTTGCGGTTTATGGGTATATGACACGTGGTATTCATGAAGGAGAAGTCGGTATTCTTATATATCGCTATGATATGCTCTATAATATGATTGAAGAGGAAATGTTTATCCCTTATTCCAAATCATATGAAATTTTGAAGCATGATATTGAACAATTGTGTTTCGTAAATTCAAAACAGATATTGTATATTATGTTTAATGGAACAATATACAGTATTAATCTTGAAACAAAGAAGGCTGATCTTTTGGCAAGCGGATTGAATGAAACACGTTTTGTTTCATCGGAACATAATAATATGATTGCATGGCAACCGGCCGACAGTTTGATTGAATATACGAAATTGACTTTTATGTCACTTGATGAAATGAAACTAGTTGATATTACTGCCGAAGCTAATCATATTCTTATGCCAATCGGCTTTTTCAATAAGGATTTTGTGTATGGTTCGGTTGCGCTTTCCGATATTACCTATGATTCAACAGGTAGGACGATATTGCCGATGGATTATATTTATATTCAGAATTTTAACGGTGAGATTCTGAAAAAGTATCACAATGATGGTATATATGTTATTGATGTGGAATTCAAAGATAAAATGATTAAGCTTGAGCGCGCGATTATTGACAGTACGGATGGGAGCTTTTTTAAAACGGGTGATGACCAGATTATTAACAGTCAAGATAAAGAACATGGAAAGAATGAGTACAAGAGTGTGGCTACAGATGAAATGGAAACAACCTGGCAGACTATACTCAAAACAAATACCAATAACGAAAATCCCAAACTTCTTACGCCGCGCGAAGTTATATATGAAGGTAGCAGAAATTACACTTTAAATGTTAAAGATATAAGAAACAGATATTATGTTTACAAAAATGCCGAGGTTGATTCTATTTATACCAATGTTTCTGATGCAGTATATCGGGCGAATGAAATAAACGGTGTGGTTGTAAATAAGTCATGCACATATGCATGGAAATTTGACGGAAGGCAGGCAAATGCTTTGGTAGAAATACCTGAGTATGATAAAGCTGAACTTGAAATTCCGGGAAATACGACCGTAAGTGTATGTTTAAATATGTTGTTCAAAACTGCCGGAATTTATTCGGATGCACGGGAATTACTGAATAATAATGCCCCTGTTGCGACTGTAATTACGGAAAAACTTGAGAATGTTGAAGGAATCGAGCTTGACGGATGCACGCTTGATGCTGCACTTTACTACGTGAGCGAGGGCGCACCTGTAATTGGTATGGTTAATGACGGTCAGGCTGTATTGGTAGTCGGATATGACGGTACGAATGTTTCTTTATTTGATCCTATGGTAGGGGAAGTGAAGAAAATGAATATAAAAGACGCTCGAAATATGTTTTCAAATTACGGAAATCAGTTTGTTACATACTACAAGAAGTGATTGCAAGACATTTTTTGAGTAATTGTGTTTGCAGTTTACAAAACGAGCTGCTATGAAGTAATACTGTTTGTAGTTTACAAACGAGTTACTATGAAGTAATACCGACTGCGCGGCAGGCTTTGATATATATGTCGATATCTTCGACTATATACTTAGCCTTGTTTTCATGGAGTGGCTCGCAACTTGCAAATATGTAGTCAAGGACGTGATAACGATTAAACAAATCCATAGTTTGTCGACCGTTCAGATTTTTATCGTATTTGTATTGTTCAATACAGAATGTAAGAAAATTACCTTCATTACTCATTTAATAATCTCCTTATTGAATATTTCAAATAATTCCTGTTCACTTAATTGCCATAAATCATTTTCTTCAAACTCGAGTTTCTCGTTCAATTTTGAGTTGTAGAAAGCCTGACAGGATTTAATTTCATCCCATCCGTAATTTTCCATAATCAGATTTACTATTTTGGGGATGAGCAAAATACGAATAACCTTGTAGCTGTCTTTTGTCATTTCTGTTCCTCATCTGTTTTTTGATTTTTGCGGTTGTAACTTCTCTTTAGCAATTTTTCGGCTGCGGCAAGTTCTTCCTTGAGTGCCTTTATCATTATATCGATATGTTTTCGATGATCGATTTCTGCAACTATTCTTTCTAAGTCATCAGGGTGAATATAGTCTGAGATAACTCTGTCACCGTCACGATATTTAAGATAGTAGTAGGTTTTGTTGTGTAGCGTTTTGGGCACGATAGTTCCTTTTATAAGTGTTGCCTTAAGTGTCTTGTATTCTTTAAGCATATATTCTATTCTGGCTTTTTCAATAGTAACGGTTTTTGTTAAGTAATTCATATTGTCCTGCTTATTCAAATTGTTTTTGTTTTAGTGAGAGAAGCCCAAACTTCTATAAGTGGGGATTGAGAAATTAGTCTCAGTTGAAAAAATGTTGGGTGCGTTTATAAGTTAAGTCTAGCATAGGGGGTACTTTTTTTCTAGAGGTTTTTGAGGAAGTTCTTTCTTCACATAATAGGAAAAATAGGTTAAAATGAATAATAGTGTGTTTGTGTATTGGAGAATGTAATGAGTGGCAAAAAAGTAGTTTTTTTGATGGAATATCCGATAGATTTGCTAGGTGGCGGTCAGATGTCTACATGGACTTTATGCGATGGATTATTACGTGAGGGTTTTGAACCGGTTGTGATATGTCCTAAGCTGCTTAAGAAGAATCAATCTGATTATGATTTCAAAGTGGTTGAATATCCGTCAAATGAAAATCGTGAACGAAACAAATTAAGTAGGATATGGAATTTTCTTACGAGAATTTACTATTTTGACAAATTAATTAAAAAGGAAAAACCTGATTTAATACATGTGTCGATGTCTGAATCGCTGATTACATTTGGATTTCTACGTTGTCTTGGGATTTTTGCGGATATTCCGTTTGTATATACGGATAGAGGTCTTGCTTATGGTTACAGGAAACATTCAAAATGGTGCATTTTGAAGACTCTTAGACATGCTTCGGGCATGATTTGTACTACCGAATTCAATAAGAATTTATGGGAAAAAGACAAGTGCCCGATAGGAATTGATGTGATTCCGAACACAATCAGTAAAGCCTTTGATTTATATATTCCGGATAAGCGTGTTAGAATGCGACAACAGTATGATATTAGTGATGATGAACTTGTGTTGGGATTCGCCGGTCGAATTTCGGAGGAGAAAGATTGGGAATTTGTTCCGCAAATAGTTAAAAGTATTCATGATTACGGGATTGAATTTAAGGTAGCACTTGTTATTTCTGTTTATGAGGAACAAGATGCGCGAATTTCACGTGAAATTCGTGAAGGAATAACTTCATCAATAGGAGAAGAGAATCTCATTTATATGCAGGATTTGAGTCAGGATGAAATGGCTGATTACTACTACATGGTGGATATTTTTGTGATGTCATCAAATTTCGAATCTTTTGGTAAGGCGGCCGTTGAAGCTATGAGCAGAAGGTGTGCTGTTGTATCAACCATGGCAGGCGGCTTGCCTGAGGTGATTGGTAAGGAAGAGAATTTGTATACCAAGACGTCTTTGGATAAGCTTTGTGAAAGAGTGGAGGTACTTAAGGATTCGAAAGATGAACTTGATGCCGATAAGGAATTCTTCTACAACAGGTATAGAAATTGCTATACCAAGGAGGTTCATGTACTCAGACATGCGGAACTGTATCGGAAAATATGGAGTGATTTCTCTCAGTGAGAGGAGACCACCGGTACTGTTTGGTTCCTAACCGGTAACAGACCGCTATTTCTATAGGTGCAGGATTGAACGAGTCTTGAATGAATGAAGATTAGTCTGCTTATATGCCTTGCTGTATTTCTTCATGAGCATGGATTGGTTGATTATGGAAAAACCGGTATTGAATTAAGATGATTTCAGAATGGAGAATTAATATGAAAGTACAAACAAATAGACTGGATCGTGGATTTTACAAATATCAGAAGGAATTTGAAGACAAAGCGATAAGCGTTTTGAGATCCGGCTGGTATATAATGGGTGAAGAACTGAAAGCATTCGAAGCTGAATTTGCAGAATACGTCGGAGCTAAATATTGCGTCGGTCTTGCAAGTGGTTTGGATGCACTTTGGCTATCACTTAAAATTCTTGGAATTAAGGAAGGCGATGAGGTTATCGTTCAGTCCAATGCATTCATAGCATCTGTTATGGGAATTACAATTAATGGTGCCACACCGGTATTTGTTGAGCCGGATGAGTATTACAATATCAATGTGGATGAAATAGAAAGTAAAATCACAAAAAATACAAAGGCAATTTTGGTTGTTCATTTATATGGACAGGCTTCAAGGATGGATAAATTGCTTGAATTGTGTGCTAAGTATAATTTGAAACTGGTAGAAGATTGCGCGCAGTCTCATGGCTCAAAATATAAAGATAAAACGACGGGAACGTTTGGAAATATCGGGTGTTATTCATTTTATCCGTCGAAGAACATAGGTGCTTTCGGTGATGCGGGTGCAATAGTTACCGATGACGAAGAACTTGCTGCTAAAATGAGGATTTATCGTAATTACGGAAGTGAGAAACGATACTACAATATGGTTGTTGGTGCTAATTCAAGGCTTGATGAGATTCAGGCAGGTCTGTTACGGGTTCGACTTAAATATGCCGATGAACTGAATGATGAAAAGAAAGCTATTGCCGCACGGTATGACAGCGAAATATGCAATCCGCATATCATTTTGCCAAAGAAGTGCTGTGATTGTGAACATATTTATCATCAGTACGTTATCAGATGTAAGGAAAGGGATGCCCTTATCAAATATCTTTCGGATAATGAGATATCTACGATTATTCATTATCCGATTCCGCCGCATTTGGCTGAAGCATATGCTTATTTAGGGTATAAGATGGGTGACTATCCTGTTGCTGAGAAATATGCGAACGAAGTGTTAAGCATACCGATGTTTAACGGGATGCTTAAAGATGAACAGGACTACGTCATTAAGATGATTAATGAGTTCTCACCAAACAATTAAGTAATGTATAGATGTATTTTTAGAAGGATGTAATTATATGAGTAAATTATCGATAGTAATACCTGTGTACTATAATTCGGACACACTAATGCTTCTTTACGAAGATATGAAAGAGAAGATACTGGGGCAGCTTGGAGAATATGAAATTGTATTTGTTGATGACGGTTCGGGTGATAATTCATGGGAAATTATGAATGAAATCCGTGAACTTGATGAGAACGTAAAGTGCGTAAGGCTTTCAAGAAATTATGGCGAACATGCTGCTATTCTTGCGGGCTTGTCAAGCTGTACGGGTGATTGCGCGGTTACGAAACAGGCAGATTTACAGGAAGAATCGGAATTGATTCTGAAAATGTACGATAGTTGGAAAAAGGGGAATAAAGTTGTAATTGCCGTTCGTGAGGAAAGAGATGATTCTGCCGTCAAAAAGTTTTTTGCAAATATGTATTATTCGATTGTAAGAAAATGTATAGACAAGAATATGCCAAGAGGTGGATTTGATTGCTATTTGCTTGATCGTCAGGTAATTGATGTGTTGCTTATGTTTGACGAAAAGAATTCTGCACTAACGTTACAGGTGTTATGGGTAGGATTCAGACCGGACTTAATATATTTCCATCGTAAGGATCGTGAAATTGGCGAGTCAAGATGGACTCTTTCTAAGAAAATAAAGCTTGTTATGGATTCTATGATGAGTTTTTCGTATTTCCCGATTAAATTCATGTCGGGAGTCGGAGTTGTGTGTGCAATTATTTCTTTCCTCTGGATAATTGAGGTTATACTTGAAAGGCTTATTGTCGGAACACCCATTGAAGGTTGGGCTTCACTTATGTGCCTTGTTTTGTTCTCAACCGGAATGATTCTTCTGATGCTTGGTATACTTGGTGAGTATTTGTGGAGAACACTTGACGCAAGTAGAAACCGCCCGCCGTTTCTTGTTGATATGGTAAATGATGTCAGGGCTGATAAGGATAATAAATAGCGGTTGGTTTTGAATTATGACCAATTTTGGAAAAGAGCAGAAGAGGTTTTGCGATTTATGGAAACAAAAAAGAAAGATAATGTGCTT
>JAZLIP010000029.1:0-16359 GCA_045617445.1 Lachnospiraceae bacterium
TTCGATAACTTCACCCTTCAGATATGATAAGCCAATCTCCGTCATCGCAGCATCACTTCCATATTTTGCAGCCTTCATATAGCATTCAAATGCTTTCGCCGCATTCTTTTCAACACCATTACCAGAAGAATATTGATGTCCCAATTTAAGAATTGCATCAGGATTGTTAAGTTCCAATGATTTTTTCATAGCCCATTCAGCCTTTTCTGAATTAGCATCAATTCCCATATAATCACCTTCATATATGCACGCCAATCTATAAAATGCCTTTGGATTACCTGCTTTTGCTGCCATTTCACACCATGGTATCGCACACGCACTTTCAGTCGAATTCAAAAAACATTCCGCAAGCATCAATTGAGCGTCATCATCTCCATTCTCAGCCGCTTCAAACAATGCAACCGCTTTCTTTTCCCCATAAACAGCCCTTATGACATAAAATCCATTATGTTGATAATAATCCTTATTAAACCGCTTACTAAATAGTTTGTTAAATAATTGCATACTATATCCTTTATACATAACTCTTGAATTCAAAACATTATTCACGACAACATTATTGATACCACCTTCATCAATATACTGTTATTATACAAATTGCAAATCAATGCATATCCATTTTCTCCCAAATCGCTTCGAATTGTCATAATTGCAAAAATGAAGCATGCTATACCTACTGCGAGTTCGGCAATTGCCATCTCATGATAAAAACCAAAAAACATCACTACGCAAATAACACCTAAGGCAATTCCTACAAGACAGAAGAAATTAAAATAATCCGAAAACGAGCTTTTACCAAATATCAAAATAGGAACTGCACTGAACAAAAATATATACTCAAAAGAAAGAATGATTAGAAAATTCCCGAAAAAGCTCATAATGTAAAAAAACTTTGCCTGTTTCTTACGAAAATGGCAAATAATAAAGCAAATTAGTGCATTAACAAACAATGCTACAATATATGTTATCGCAAAATGCGCGGCACACCATTGCACACAGCTTTGCACAACTATGCACAAAATTATAACAGGCAGAACAATTATTCCTCCAATAACGGCAACCAGATTTTGTTCCTGTTCCTTTTGGGGCAACAATCGTGCTACAACTAAAGTATTTTCGCGTTCCCAATATCTTGGCCCTTCTTGTGGTTCTCTCCAGACTCCGCTCGCATCATAAAATCCTTCATTAGGCTCACGCCAAACACCTTTGGAATCATAATATGCCTGTCCTGGTTCACGCCAAACACCCTTTGAATCATAATATGCCTGCCCCGGTTCACGCCAAACACCCTTTGCGTCATAATAACCTTCCCCTGGTTCACGCCAACAGCCCTTTGAATCATAGTATCCCATAACTATACTCTTTCCTTACGATGTTTAAGAAGAACAAAAAACCTGCAAACCCCAACAAATGCAACAAAAATTCCTCCCAAATATCCTATCATAATAAAAGCCACAAAGATAATAACTCCAATAATTACATTATGGCTAAACAACGCCCCAACCGTTGCAAATCCAAAAATGCCTTTCATTATTGCCCACCCAAAAATCAGCATCATAAATGCACACACGCCTTCACCTATTGTCCCAAATACATTGAAAAATTCAATTTCAAGAACTTCACCGAATATAATTCCAATAAGTAATATGACAAGTCCTATTGCTAACGCAATTATTCGCCACCTCAAATATTTAAACTGTTCTTCTTCCGTATTACCAAATAATTTTCTTATCATCCTTATTTCCTCCTTCTTACTAATATAGTGTACTTTTTTGTACGACCATATATGCCCCCTAATAGTGAATATTAAACAAAATAATTACTTCATCATTGTTCAGTTATATCGTTGATAACACTATATTTTTCTGTTAAAATACTTGCGTGGTATGCAATGATAGTGTCATTCAAACAAAAAAGTACACTTTTTTGTTTGAATTTTTTATTCTAATTTGCCGCTAAATCAATTTTCTTTGCTTTATATTGAAAGGTTGTTAGCGGCATATTGAGAAGTTTTGCAGCCTCTTTACATGTTATTTTTCTTTCTTTCCACAACAGATAAACATCATCAAAATTTTCAGGAAGTGGTATTGACGGTCGTCCAAATTTAACACCACGCGCTTTTGCCGCGGCTATCCCTTCGGCTTGCCGAATTCTTATATTTTTACGCTCGTTTTCTGCCACAAATGATAAAACTTGAAGCACAATGTCGCTCAAAAAAGTTCCCATTAAATCCTTCCCACGGCGAGTATCAAGTATCGGCATATCTATTACCACAATATCAACACCCTTGTCTTTGGTAATAAATCTCCATTGCTCAATAATTTCCTCATAATTTCTTCCCAATCGATCTATACTGTGAATATATATTAGGTCTTCTTTTTTCAGTTTTTTAATCATTCGTCTATAGGCCGGACGACAAAAATCCTTTCCAGACTGCTTATCAATATAAATATTATCTTCAGGCACCTTTGCGCTACGAAATGAAATTAATTGTCGTTCTTCATTCTGATCACGCGAAGATATCCTAACATATCCATAAATGCTCATATATGTGTTACTCCTTTTTGTAATTTTTCAAATTCTGTTTTCTTGAAAGATTTATAAAAATGCCTCAATACTCTTTGCAACCGATGGCTTACGTATATTAACCTATCTATACTCAAGAGCCATTAGTCATCTAAGACTTGCGAAATTCCTAACATCATTTTAATCCACAAATTGAACTATTTAGATACCACTCGGTATACAATCCATATAACAGCTTCACATCAAGTCATTTTTTATGATTTTAATAAACAAGTACATACAAAAAAGAGCCCTCTGGCAACAACAACCATAAGAACCCTTTCAATCCATATTATTTTACTATATATTCCTAATTCAAAAACGTAATCCCTATAACATTTACTCAAACCCACATTCCCACCATCAGCTTCACTTTCTTTCGGCAAAACGTGCTTTTGCGCAACGGCTCATCGTCCAATTATCCGAAGTAGCATATTCCTAAAATAAAAGCATTTTAATAATGCGATAATGTATTTCTCCGTTGGTTTTCGAAAACTTGCAAACTCTCCGCAGAGCATTTTACACTATTGCCGGATATCACTTGGTGCGCTGCAGCCTATCAACTTATTGATTATTTTTTCAACTATGACAAGATTTTCGTTAAGCGTATAATAATTAACAAACTTTACAAAGATTGAATCACATAATACTTACAATTTCAAAACCTCAAAACATTCTACTATTGTAAATCAACTGTTACCGGTATTTGTTGTTCGAATTTCTCAATTTCCCTTAATACATCTTTAGCCGATGTAAATAGAATTCCATATCCGCCGGAAGCTTCCCATTCATCAATATTTGATTTGAAATCATCAATAAGTATACAACCCTTACTATTGGCATATTTCCTTTTATCTTTGCGAAGAACAATATTTACTTTAACGCTATCGGATATTTCCCTTTTTACCCATTCCAGTTTGTCATCTTTGGCTGTACATATATTGCGTTTGGGATTTGGAATTGCACTTAATATTTCACATTTACTACAATATTTTTTATAAATTGCATCAAACATTTCCTTCGAACCCGGAATTGTTCCCAATTTATTGTAAAAATGATCAATTCTTCTTATTTCCGACCACATCTTGGCAGTTTCCATTTCAGTTCTTGTCTCTTGACTCTTTGGTACAATTCCACACATCTCAAATAAACCTTCATCAAAATCTGCCAAAACACCATCCATATCAAAGTATATTTTCTCAATAATCATAGTACTGCTGCTCCCCATTCACTTCTTCAATTCTAATTACTTTGATTTTTAATTATTTATCATTAAAACACATCTCATCCATATATTTTTTAGAACTGATATAAATTACTAATCTCATTTAGAAATCATCCAAAATATTTTCATTTTCTCATTGAAATAATGCCAAATCGGCGTGATTTGTAATCCTGATATGATTTGCTTAAACATCAGCATTTACATTTATCTCAGTGGGGATTCAATCTCCCACTAAAATAAATGTTCCGCTAGGATGCGCATATTTTTGTTCCGCCAAAACCACTTCACACAGTATATTACTTTGATTAATTTCTTTTAACAGTAAGTTAGAGAAAACTACAAAATCAAATTAATTTCCTAAATTCCTGTTCCGTCATATCTGTCTCATTAACCGCATCAGTAATGCTTATCAGATTCTTTTTTACAAGTTCAACCAATTGCTCCAATTTGCCTTCAGCTCTACCTTCTTTTCTACCTTCTTTTCTACCTTCTTCTCTGCTTTCAGCCATATATTTTTCCATGGTTTCACACATTGTAAGCACCCCACTTTCCGTTGTCTTTAGTTTCTTAACTTCTTTTGTGAGTTCAGGAAACTTCGGATTATTTACTTCCTTTTTTTGTAAAGCACGACATTAAATCTGCTATATCGGAACCATCATCTATAGTTGTATTTACAAAAATTTCATGCAATCCATCATCAACTACATCTCCGGTTTCCCTAATTATTTTGTCAATGTGATATATTGTTTTACCACCCTTAAAAAAATCAAACTCAGAAATATAAACAATATATAATTCCAATACATCATCAAATTTTTCGCCGGTCTGCGATTCTTTTACCGTAATACTTGAAGCATTAAATCTTACGCGTTTGAGATGATTGTCATTATCTGAACGCTGAATTTCTATATTACATTTTGTACCATCACCTAACGTACATAATGCATCGAGTCTGACTGATCTGCCATATAGATTTCTTTTACTGTTTTGAACAATAACATCTGTAAAGTTAATTTCATCTCTTTCTCCTATTATTCTATCATAATTTACATATAATCCGATAGAAAAAATAAAAACATTTTTCCACACATTCTGATTCAAAACACAAAAAATATTGATTCCCTACTCCGTATCATAAGTCATAGGATATATTCGATATTTGATGGCTATATTCATAACTGCATTATATCGAACAGGTGTTCTGCTGTCAATAAAACTTTTTCCTCTAAAAAATTGAACTTAAATGTATGCTTTAACAGCCAAAAAAACAGCACCGATATCATCATGACATCGGTGCTGTTCTCTTCTTTAACTCTTATACACTTGCGTAGTAATTAATCAAACATCCTTTAAGTATAATCTCACGCTCATCATCGGTAAGATCACCAAGGCGAACTGTAAATTCCTTCAACTCATCTCCGACAACATATGCAGTAATTTCTTCCTTTTTGTTTAATACAGCATCTTTAATTCCCGGAATAAATAAGTAGTCCAAATTCTTAAAAGGAAGTTCACCCTCATCAATAAGGAACGGAAGCATTCCCCAGTTAATAAGATTGGAACGGTATCTCTTCGTTGCGTATTCATTGGCAATGTTTGCCCATCCGCCAAGAACCTTCTGACAGGATGCGGCCTGCTCACGAGCTGAGCCATCTCCGGGCTTAACAGCAAATATAGTACTTCCAAAGCCTGTATTCTCACGACTTGCTTCAGGGAATTTCTCACGTATCTTATCCATAATTTCCTTGATTTTAGGATTAACGCTACATGGCTTATCACCTTTTTCTCTTGCTTCCTCAACAGCCCTCATTTCCTTGGCAAGTCCTACGTAATTTGGATCCTTTCTTGACAAAGTAAATTCGGCAAGACCTAACGGATTGGAACGGAAAGATGAAGTTTCGCCCGAAGGAATAAGTTCATCGGTTGTTGTAACCGGATCGTGAATCTCAGATACACATCTTAATACAAGATTGTCTGTAAGTGCCACCATCTTAGGCCAATCCTTAATGTTTGGACCAAATTTAATCTCTTCATCAGAATTTGCCACTCCCTTAGAATCAAACACACGATTCTCATATATTGATTTATCAAAATAGTATTTGTACTTCTTAAGTGTACCTGCTTCAATCATCTTATCGGCTCCAATTAAATAGCCCTTATTTGCCGCAGTTGCTGCAATCGAACGGGCATCCATAAGTGCAACCGACGAAATCTGACCATTCTGAAGCTTAGAGCCTTCACGGTTAGGGAAATTACGTGTCGAATGTCTGATTGAAAATGCATTGTTTGCAGGAGTATCTCCGGCACCAAAGCAAGGACCGCAAAATGCAGTCTTAAGCACTGCACCTGTGCCAAGAATCTTTGCAGCACAACCATTCTTAATAAGTTCCATGTATACAGGCATTGATGCAGGATAAACACACAATGTAAATTCATCGGAACCTATGCTTGTTCCATCAAGAATATCTGCGGCTGCACAAATATTTTCAAATCCACCGCCGGCGCAGCCTGCAATAATACCCTGATCGACGTAAAGCTTTCCGTCACGCACTTTATTCTTAAGTGTAAAGTCAACCTGACCGTCAAGGCTTACAAGTGCACGTTTTTCAACATCAGCAAGAATATCAAGAAGATTTGCATTAAGCTCATCAATTGTGTAGGTATTACTCGGATGGAAAGGCATTGCAATCATCGGTTTAACGGTAGACAAATCAATTTCTATTACTCCGTCATAATATGCAACTTCACCCGGATTAAGTTCACTGTATTCTTCTACTCTGCCATGTGTTTCGTAGAATTCCTTAATTGCCTCGTCCGTTCTCCAGATTGAAGACAAGCATGTCGTTTCCGTAGTCATAACGTCAACACCGATTCTGAAATCAGCGCTCATTGATGAAACACCGGGACCTACGAATTCCATTACTTTATTTTTAACATAACCATTCTTAAATACTGCTCCGATAATAGCAAGAGCTACGTCCTGAGGACCTACTCCGAGTCCCGGTTCGCCTGTAAGGTAAACGGCAACAACACCCGGTCTGTCAATATCATAGGTTCTTGAAAGAAGCTGCTTAACCAATTCCGGACCACCCTCACCTACTTCCATTGTACCAAGAGCACCATAACGTGTATGAGAATCCGAACCAAGAATCATCTTTCCGCAGCCTGCAAGCATTTCACGTGCAAACTGATGTATTACCGCCTGATGAGGTGGCACATATACACCACCGTATTTCTTGGCGCAAGACAATCCAAACATATGATCATCTTCATTTATTGTTCCGCCGACAGCACACAAGGAGTTGTGGCAGTTAGTAAGTACGTACGGGATAGGGAACTTTTCAAGTCCCGACGCACGTGCCGTCTGAATAATTCCGACAAATGTAATATCATGTGAAGTAAGCTTATCAAATTTGATTCTGAGCTTATCCATTGAATCAACCGTATTATGATTCTTAAGAATCCCATACGCAATTGTATTTTCCCTAGCTTCTTCCTTGGCAACGCCCTTGCCTGCTGCCTTCTTAACCTCTTCCGATGCAATCTCCGTATCAGGGATCAATGTCTTCCCGTTTACAAGATACGCACCCGTTTCATACAACTTAACCATGTATAATCTATTCCTCCTTCATCACAGGTATATTATGTAATCTCAAAATCGCGTTACTTACTCAGACCTCGACCGGTAATCGGCACAACCGCATACAAAATCACAACACATAACAAGCATTGTATAGTAGTTAGCTTGCATTTTCAAGAGTCATGTAAAATCAATCCGTTGTTTAATGCAGCACTTATCTTTCCAAGCAATGATATTGTTGTATTCTCCATTTCAATCACCCACTGAGTCTAATTTGTCAATCCTCCCCACTTATAGAAGTGGGGGACTCACTGAGATAAGCTATCTTGGTCTTCTACGAATTCTTGCTCTCTTTATAGATAAGAGAAGATATAATATAACAACCGACATTACAGCAAGTACCACAAGAAGTATCACTATAATTACGAAATTGGCTCTCACATCACCGGTTTTTGCTTTTTCCTTAAGATTGACGCCATTGGCATTATCTCTAAAGCCCAGTCCATAGTATGAGAATTTGTCAGTCGTAAAAGTAACCGTACTTGGATTATTATCCTCATCAGGTAACTCAGTCACCGAGAATTTACCGTCTTTTTCTCTATGCATTCTTATAATCGAATAAGTTCTGTCCGAAGAAAGATATTTTTCAGGAATATTCATAACCAAAGTCATCGGACTTGGCAACTCACTGATCATTGAAGTAACACCTTCAAAATCCTGCATAAGAAGAATATCGAAAAAGGTTCCTACAGCCATATCGTTAGATTCATTCTTATCGCGAATAAGCTGTTTGTTTATCAAATCCATCTGATCATCGGCACTTAAAATATTCAAATTGATTCCATATTGTGATTCACCCTTGGCAACCTTGATTTTCTGTTCATCGGTAAGCAAATTATCAAGTACATCTGCAAAATTCGGAACACTTACATTGTTGTAGTAACTTGAATACATAGTTTCCTGGTAATTATCAGCGTAATCGTTATTAATCGTAACCTTCAAATCGCCAAGAACAAGCGCGGACTCATAAATATCTCTCGAATCACCGGATTTGATTTTCTCAATGGCCTCTTCTTCAGTAATATTTAATGCCTGTAATGCACCTGTCAATTCCGTATGTTCCAACACATCTTCATCAGTACCCTCATCCGGCAAATAGAAATCAATAACAACCGGATCCGGCTCAATTTCCGTATATACTTCATTTGCACTGACTTCCGTTGGTGCAATATCAGGAATAATATCAATTACTTTCGTAGCTTCTGTAGTCGCACCCGCCTCAGTTGCTTTACTCTCAGCTTTCGCTGTATTTTCTTTCTTCGTTTCTGTTTTCTTCGTTTCCGTTTTCTTCGTTTCCGTTTTCTTATCTTTAGACTTTTCGATAGGAACAAAAGCAACTGCTATCTGATGGTCTGCATTTATATTATTGAAGGTAAAAGATGTAACCGCTCCAACCATCTTCCCGTCAACCGCAACATTGGCAATTCTGTAACCGTCATTTGCAGCTATTGTATACACAAGACTGTTTCCCTGCTGTACCTGCGTATTTCCGCTTGGAAGAATAACACCATCATTGGAAGTTACTGCCGAAAGCATTGTAAACATCTTAACATTTTTTTTCTTGTAATTGGCTACGAAATTATAATCACGTTCAACCTTTGGTATAGTAACCGTATCATTGGTACTAAATGTTATACCGTTTTCGGTCCAGCCCACAAACTCGTAACCTTCCACAGCTTTGGACTTAACGACTGCACTTTTCCCTACCGCATAATATCCGGAGCCTTCAACAACACCGGTCTTTTCGGGATATGCAGACAAAGAAACTTTATATTCACTTCTCGAAAAGCATGCAGTAAAAGTTCTGTTGCTCATGATATTTCCCAATTGGAAAGAAGGTGAACTGCTTACCTTTTTATCATTTTCTTTCCAGCAATCAAATTTGAATCCCTTATTTGGAACAGCATTCAGAGTAATACTTCCACCAAGTTTAAGGCTTTGTGAATCCGTTACCTTTCCTGCTTCATCATGATTCTTATTAACTTTGATGTAAACCTGATTCTGGATAAACCTTGCTTCATAATTCTGATTGGCATTGATTCCCCTAATTCGGTATTCATTGTTATTTGACACTTTGGTTCCGTTTAAATACCAACCCTCAAAGCAAAATCCGTTGGAATTCGAAGCATAAATTGCAACATCCGCTCCCTTGTTAAAAGTACCGCCACCTGCCGTTGTACCACCGTTTGAAGGTGTAGATTGTGTTGAAATTGTAAATTTTTCCTTTGTGACTTTGACTACAGCCGTATCACTCTGCGATGGATCCTGAACAGACGTTGCCGTAACATAAAGTTCATCTGCCGTTTCATTCAACCCCAATATAAGCTCCCCTGAGCCTGATACCCTGGTAGAAGCATCCTTTTGATTTCTAACCGACCATGTTACATCTATGTTAGGATTATTCTTCCCCTCTACAGCAGCATTGAAATACAAAGTTGCACCTGCAGTTGCACTTATTTGCTGTGGCGTGACCAAAACATTTGTTATGTACGGTGCAGGACTAACCATCTTAACTGTTAAATATACAGACTGCGTCTCTATGTATCCGGTCGAATCAATACCCTGAATAGTCAATGTGGCATCATGATCTCCAGGTGCTGCATTTGGGTTAAAAGCAACAGACATAAATGCCGTATCGCCCGGTGCATAAACCAAATCCGTATCCATGCTTACTCTAAAAGCATCCGCACTGTCATTTAAGACATAATTGAATCTATGCTCTTTAAATCCGTTATTTGTAATTCCTATACGCTGTGAATCCGGACCAACACCTATTGTTTGTGTTCCGAAACTCAGATTTGTCGGTGTTACATACATAAATCCGGTATCAGGTGTTTCGGCAGGTTTTTCCTCCGGATTGTCTTCTATATGGTGCTCTTGTGGATTTTCTTCATCTGCCAAAACAAGTTCTTCTCTAACTATTTCGTCAGCCCACATTATGTCGCCAAGCAATTCCTCATCTGCCCACACTGACTGCAAAGGAACTGACGTCATCAGCAATGCGGCAGTTGTCATACTTGCCATTATAAGTGATATGATTTTTTTCTTTCTTCGCATAGGATAAATCCTCCTGACTGTAAATATTAGTGTTACTAATCCGGCCAAAACAACAAGCGCTTTGGACTACCATTGAATAGTAACGTATTAGTCTCCTATTCAAAATTATACGTGATTTCACTGCAAAAGTACAGTTTTACCTACGACGATTCTTTTAACCCGCCCATATCACAAATACCAATGTGATTTCCGGTTACTGTTTGGTCCCTGACCGGTAACGATTTCTACTGCATTTTTTCCCATAATGATAATCAAATTTTGAAATAATCTTAAAATTCATGTACTTTATCGCAATCCTCAGGCTTCAACCGTTTGATTCTCGTTTAAGATTATGCTATAATTCTATGTCGCTGTTTCTATTACAATTGCTTCAATGTTATCGGTGTCAAAAGCATGCAATAGAAATGGGGGCTTTTCTCACTGGGATAACTAAATTTCATTTTATGTGCGAAATCAATACAACAGGAGTATGTTATGGAACAAATTATTACAAGCCTGCTTGAAACCGATGCTTACAAGTTTTCAATGGGGCAGGCTATTTATCACCAATTCAGTGATTACAAAACCACCTGGAGTTTTAAATGTCGTAATACCGATGTTCATTTCACGAAGGAAATGGTTGAAGAAATCAAACATCAGATAAACCTTTACTGTAATTTGCGTTTTAATGAGGAAGAACTTGATTTTCTTAACAACATCAAGTGGATTAAGGGCTCCTACATTGATTTCCTGAGATTGTGGAAACCAAGATATGCCGATTTTGAAATTTCGGATGATGCAGAATGCGGACTTTCCATCGAAACAAAAGGCACATGGCTTAACACATCCATGTACGAAATTCCTACTCTTGCCATAATAAATGAAGTATATTTCAGAATGGCATACAATTACGACGACCTTCTTGCAAGCTTTAAAGAAAGACTCGCCGACAAGATTGATAAACTCGCCTCCGGAGAATGCACTATCGGTTCCTTTTCCGAATTCGGTATAAGAAGAAGGTTATCGGGAGAAGCTCAGGATTTGGCAATTAAGGCTCTTAAAAATGCCGATTTGAAAGATTCAAAATTCGTAGGTACTTCAAACGTATATCTTGCCAAGAAATATCATATCACTCCCGTAGGCACAATGGCTCATGAATGGATTATGTGTGTCGGGCAAGGAAACCACAAGCACAATCCTGCTTACTCCAATTGGTATGCGCTTGATGCATGGGTTAAAGAATACGGCGTGTTAAACGGAACCGCTCTCACGGATGCAATCACTACAGACTGTTTCCTTGAAGACTTCCAGCTGACCTACTCCACTCTTTTTTCCGGTGTACGTCATGACTCGGGCGATCCGTATGTTTGGGGTGACAAGATGATTGATCATTACAAGAAGCTCGGTATCGATCCTCACACCAAAATGCTGCTTTTCAGTGACAGTCTTGATTTTGAACGTGCCACTGCAATCAATAAATATTTCCGAGGGCAAATCAACACAGCCTTTGGAATCGGTACATATATTTCAAACGATACAAAAGTACCGCCTCTTAATATCGTAATCAAAACCACAGCCTGCAACGGTATGGATGTTGCCAAAATATCCGATACCGAAGGTAAAGGAATGTGTAAGAATCCCGATTACATTCACTATCTCAAGAGATGTATAGAATGGCGAATGAATCATAAATCGGATAACTTAAGGTAAAATCAGGTGTCTCGACAATAATTTAGTAATACACGGAGGAAATTCAGAAATGTACAAGAAAATATCCAAAGATCTTGGATTTGTAGACCGCGAAAAAGAAATTGAACAATTTTGGAAAGATAATGACATCTTCCGAAAGAGTATGGAAAACCGCAAAGAAGGCGAAACCTATACCTTCTATGACGGTCCTCCGACAGCAAACGGAAAGCCTCATATAGGTCACGTATTGACACGTGTAATCAAGGATATGATTCCAAGATACCGTACCATGAAGGGCTACTATGTTCCAAGGAAAGCCGGTTGGGATACTCATGGTCTGCCGGTAGAACTTGAAGTTGAGAAGAAGCTTGGCCTTGACGGCAAGGAACAAATAGAAGAATACGGTCTTGACCCATTCATTAAAGAATGTAAAGAATCGGTTTGGAAATACAAAGGAATGTGGGAAGATTTCTCGGGAACAGTCGGCTTCTGGGCAGATATGGACAACCCGTATGTCACATACAATGACGATTTCATTGAATCCGAGTGGTGGGCATTGAAGCAGATTTGGGACAAGAAGCTTCTTTACAAAGGTTTCAAAATCGTACCCTACTGTCCTCGTTGCGGAACGCCTCTCTCATCCCACGAAGTTGCTCAAGGGTACAAAAAACTCAAAGAACGTACAGCCATTGTACGTTTCAAAATCAAAAACGAAGATGCTTATTTTCTTGCATGGACTACTACTCCCTGGACGCTTGCATCCAATATTGCTTTGTGTGTAAATCCAGAAGAAACCTATGCCAAAGTCAAAGCCGCCGATGGCTACACATATATCCTGGCAGAAGCTCTCCTTGACACGGTTCTTGGTTCCATCGAGCGTGAAGAAGGAAAGCCTGCATATGAAATTATTGAAACATACAAAGGAACAGATCTTGAATACAAGGAATACGAACCGCTTTACGAATGTGCAGCCAAATGTGTTGAGAAGCAACATAAGAAAGCCTTCTTTGTGTACTGTGATGATTACGTAACTATGTCAGACGGTACAGGAATTGTTCATATTGCCCCTGCATTTGGTGAAGACGATGCAAGAGTCGGTCGTAAATATGATGCACCATTCGTTCAAATGGTTGATGAACACGGTATAATGAAAGCTGAAACACCATTTGCGGGAATGCGTTGTAAACCCACCAAGAAAGAAATTGAAGCCGGTGCAATAAACTGCGATCCCGAAGTACTCAAAGAACTCGATGCAAGAGGTATACTTTTCAGTGCACCTAAAGTGGAGCATGATTATCCACACTGTTGGAGATGCGATACTCCTCTTCTCTATTTTGCAAGAGAATCCTGGTTCATTAAGATGACAGAAGTAAGGGATGACCTTGTCCGCAACAACAAAACCGTAAACTGGATTCCGGCAACAATCGGTGAAGGAAGATTCGGAAACTGGCTTGAAAATATACAGGACTGGGGAATCTCACGCAACAGATACTGGGGTACTCCCCTTAACATTTGGGAATGTCCTGACTGTGGCGAACAGATTTCTATCGGTTCCAGAGAAGATTTGAAAAATATGAGTGGAAGAGATGATGCACTTACGGTCGAGCTTCACAGACCATACATTGATGATTTCACATGCAAATGTTCAAAATGCGGTGGTTCAATGAAACGTGTTCCGGAAGTTATTGACTGTTGGTTCGATTCGGGAGCAATGCCTTTCGCTCAGCACCATTATCCGTTTGAGAACAAAGAATTGTTTGAGCAGCAGTTCCCTGCTCAGTTTATTTCGGAAGCAGTCGATCAAACCCGCGGATGGTTCTACTCTCTTATGGCGGAATCAACTCTTCTCTTTAACAAAGCACCTTATGAGAACGTAATTGTTCTCGGACTTGTGCTTGATGAGAACGGTGAAAAAATGAGCAAGAGTAAAGGGAATGCCGTAGATCCTTTTGCAGCCCTTGAATCAATGGGTGCCGATGCAATAAGATGGTATTTCTATATCAACTCAGCACCATGGCTTCCTAACCGTTTCCATGACAAAGCAGTTATGGAAGGTCAGAACAAATTCATGGGCACACTGTACAATACCTATGCATTCTTTGTTCTTTACGCAAATATCGATAACTTTGATGCAAGCAAGTATACACTTGAATACGACAAGCTTACCGTAATGGATAAATGGATATTAAGTAAACTTAATTCCGTAGTAAAAGATGTAGACAGCAATTTGTTCAACTATAGAATTCCCGAAGCTGCAAGAGCTCTCGCAGAGTTTGTTGAAGATTTATCTAACTGGTATGTGCGTATTTCACGTGAAAGATTCTGGGCAAACGGCATGGAACAGGATAAAATCAATGCTTATATGACTCTTTATACTGCACTGGTTACCATTGCCAAGGCTGCCGCTCCTATGATTCCTTTCATGACTGAGGAAATATACCAGAACCTTGTCAGAAGCGTAGACAAAGATGCAATCGAAAGTATACATATGTGCGATTTCCCTACTGTAAACGAAAGCTTTATCGATAAGGAACTCGAAGCAAATATGGATGCAGTTCTCAAAACAGTTGAAAAAGGTCGTGCATGTCGTAATGCCTGCAACATCAAGAACAGACAGCCTATCGGTAAAATGTTCGTTAAGGCAGACTTTACTTTGTCACCTTTCTTCACAGAAATCATTGAAGCCGAGCTTAATGTTAAATCGGTAGAATTCACTGATGATGTAAGCGAATTTACTTCCTACAGCTTCAAACCTCAGCTTAAAACCGTAGGTCCTAAGTACGGCAAGCTTCTTGGCGGAATCAAGAAAGCACTTGAAGAACTTGACGGTAACGAAGCAATGAACGCATTAAATGCTACAAACGAGCTGAAATTTGACATAAACGGTGAAGCCGTTATATTATCAAAGGAAGATTTGCTCATCGAAATGGTAGAAAAGGAAGGCTATGTTTCAGCCAATGACAATCAGATGACTGTTGTACTTGATACAAACCTTACCGATGAACTTATCGAAGAAGGCTACGTACGCGAACTTATAAGTAAGATTCAGACAATGCGTAAAGATGCAGGCTTTGAAGTCATGGACAAAATTGCTGTATACGCTAAAGACAATGACAAAATCAAGAATATCATTGCATCCAACAAAGCCACAATTGCAGGTGATGTTTTAGCCGACGAAATCATTTTTGATACCACCGATGGTTATGAAAAAACCTGGGATATTAATGATGAAAAAGTTACTTTGGCTGTAAAAAAAATAAACTAACACTTAGAATTAAGTGGAATTAATAAAATTATAATTAGGAGGAGCACACGGTGGTCAAGAAACAACCATGTACATTTGACAAAGAAGCATTCAAAAAAGAAGTTAACAACAATGTAAAAACATTGTATCGCAAAACTCTTCAGGAAGCTTCGGAACAACAGATTTTTCAAGCAGTATGTTATGCTGTAAAGGACACCATCATTGACAATTGGATGGAAACACAGAAGGCTTATGAGAAAAAGGATCCAAAGACAGTTTACTATCTCTCTATGGAATTCTTAATGGGCCGAGCACTTGGTAACAGTTTAATTAATCTTAAAGAATATAAGGAAGTTGCAGAAGCACTTAAAGAACTCAATGTTAATATCGATGCAATCGAGGATCAGGAACGTGACGCAGCACTTGGTAACGGTGGTTTAGGTCGTCTTGCCGCTTGTTTCCTTGACTCTCTTGCGACACTTGGATACAGTGCTTACGGATGCGGTATCAGATATCGCTACGGTATGTTCAAACAGGAAATCAGAGACGGCTACCAGATTGAAGTTCCCGACAACTGGCTCAAAGACGGTAATCCTTTTGAATTGCGTCGTCCCGAATATGCAAAGATTGTCAAATTCGGCGGATATGTTAAAGTTGATGTTGATGAAGACGGAAGAAGCCATTTCTCTCAGGAAGGATACCAGTCGGTTCAGGCAATACCGTATGATTTACCTATCGTCGGCTACGGCAACAGAATAGTAAATACACTCCGTATCTGGGATGCTCAACCTGTTGAATGTTTCCAATTGGATTCTTTCGACAAGGGTGATTATCGCATGGCTGTTGAGCAGGAAAATCTTGCCAAGAATATTTGTGAAGTTCTCTACCCTAACGACAATCATTATGCCGGAAAGGAACTTCGCCTCAAGCAGCAGTATTTCTTTATTTCCGCAAGTATTC